>JAHWKS010000301.1 GCA_019347795.1 Planctomycetota bacterium
CGAGCCAGATCGATGAAGTGGTGCTGGTGGGCGGCTCCACCCGCGTGCCCAAGGTGCAGAAGCTCGTCAAAGAGATCTTCGGCAAGGAGCCGCACAAGGGGGTCAACCCCGATGAAGTGGTGGCCGTCGGCGCCGCGATCCAAGGCAGCGTGCTGGCGGGCGATCGCCGCGACGTGCTGCTCTTGGACGTGACGCCGCTCTCCCTGGGCATCGAGACGCTCGGCGGCGTGTTCACCAAGCTCGTCGAGCGGAACACCACCATCCCCACCGAGAAGAAAGAGACCTTCAGCACGGCCGACGACAACCAGTCGGCGGTCACCGTCAAAGTGTTCCAGGGCGAGCGTCCCATGGCGGCCGACAACCGGCTCTTGGGCGAGTTCAACCTGGAAGGCATCCCGCCGCAGCCGCGGGGCGTGCCGAAGATCGAGGTCGAATTCGACCTCGACCAAAACGGCATCCTCAACGTCTCCGCCAAGGACCTAACGTCCGGCAAAGAGGCCTCGATCCAGGTCAAGCAGTCGGCCGGGTTGTCCGACGCGGAGATCGAGCGGATGCGGAAAGACGCCGAGTCGCACGCCTCCGAGGACAAGGGCCGGCTCGAGCTGGCCAACGCCCGTAATGAGGCGGAGCACCTCTGCTTCCAGCTCGAGAAGCTGATGAAGGAGCACACGGAGAAGCTCACCGATGCCGACAAAGAGCCGCTGACCCGCTCGATCGAGAAGGTCCGCGAGGCGGCGAAGGGGAACGACGTGCAGGCGATCAAGTCGGCCGTGAACGACCTGGAGCAGGCGCAACAGGCCTTCAGCAAGGTGCTCTACGAGCGCACCCAAGCGGCGCCCGGCGCCGAAGCGGCGGGCGAAGCCGCGCCGGAGGGCGGCGATGAAGACGCCATCGACGCCGAGTTCGAGGTGAAGAAGGAGTAGGGCGAATGCGGAACCAAACTTCCCATCGCGAAAGACACTAGCCGGAGGCTAACAGCCTCCGGAGGCCGACAAACCTAACTCCATCCAACCCCGACGCGCACGCCTTCGCCCACTCGCGGCGAAAGCCTGCGCGTCGCGTCATGTAAACACACTCCACTCATCCCCACGACCACATCTCATCATGGCATTTCGTTTCGACAAACTCACCGTCAAAGCTCAGGAAGCCGTCCAGCGGTCGCAAGACCTGGCGGCCGACGCGGGCAATCCCGAGATCACGCCGCTGCACCTGCTGGCGGCGCTGTTGGAGGAGTCCGAAGGCGTCGTGCGCCCGCTTCTGGAGAAGATCGGCGTGCGGCGCTCGCAGTTGGCCGGAATGGTCGAGTCGGAGCTCAAGCGGCTCCCCAGCGTCGCTGGCGGGTCGCAGTCGGGCATCGGCTCGGCGCTCAAAAAAGTCTTCGACGCCTCGGCCGAGCAGGCGACGCAGATGAAGGACGAGTACGTCTCGACCGAGCATCTGCTGATCGCGCTCACAAAAGTTGATTCGCCCGCCAAGAACCTCCTGCAAGTCAACGGCCTGCGCGAAGACGACGTGCTCCAGGCCCTGGCCGCGGTGCGCGGCAGCGCCCGGGTCACCGACCAGAACCCGGAGGAAAAATACCAGGCCCTCCAGCGGTATGGCATCGACCTGGTGGAGCGGGCCAGCCAAGGCAAGCTCGATCCGGTGATCGGCCGCGATCAGGAGATCCGCCGCGTGATTCAGGTTCTCTCGCGGCGCACCAAGAACAACCCGGTGCTGATCGGCGAGCCGGGCGTGGGCAAGACGGCCATCGCCGAAGGACTCGCCCTCCGCATCTGGCAGGGGGACGTGCCGCAGAGCTTGAAGAACCGCCGCGTGATCGCCCTCGACATGGGCGCCCTCGTGGCCGGCACAAAGTTCCGCGGCGAGTTCGAGGAGCGGCTCAAGGCTGTGTTGCGCGAGGTGCAGGATGCGGGGAATATCGTCCTCTTTATCGACGAGCTGCACACGGTGGTCGGCGCCGGCCGGGCGGAGGGAAGCGCCGATGCGGCGAACCTGCTCAAGCCGGCCCTCGCCCGCGGCGAACTGCGGTGCATCGGCGCCACGACGCTGGACGAGTACCGCGAGCATGTCGAGAAAGACGCCGCCCTGGAGCGGCGGTTCCAGCCGGTGTTCGTCGGCGAGCCGTCGATTGAAGACACAGTGGCCATCCTTCGCGGGCTTAAGCCGCGGTACGAAGCGCATCACGGCATCAAGATCAAAGACTCCGCCCTGGTTGCGGCGGCGGAGCTGTCCGAACGCTACATCACCGATCGCTTCCTGCCCGATAAGGCGATCGACCTCGTGGATGAATCCGCGAGCCGGCTGGCGATGGAGCTGGAGAGCGTTCCCACGGAGATCGACCAGGTGCAGCGCCGCCTGCGTCAGCTAGAGTTGGCCGCGCGGCAATTGGCCGACGAAACCGAGGAGAGCGCCCGCGAGCGGCTGGCGGAGATCGAAGAGGAGATCCAGCAGCTCAAGCACCAGGAGGCGAGCCTCCGCGAGCAATGGGAGGCGGAGAAGCTGGGCATCGGCGGCGTGCAGCAGGTCCGGCAGGAATTGGCGAAGCTGGAGCACGAGTTCGGACAGCTCGAGAACGCCGTCAAGGAGAAGCAGGCTCGCGGTGAGCTGGTGAGCGAGGACGATTACCAGAAGATGTACCAGCTTCACACCCGCCGCAAACAGCTTGAGCAGCGGCTGGAGGCTGAGGACCAGGCGGCGAAGGACCAAGACGAGAAAAAGTCGCAGCGGCGGCTCCTTCGTCAAGAGGTGACGGAGGAAGAAATCGCGGAGGTGGTCAGCTCGTGGACCGGCGTTCCCGTGTCGCGAATGATGGAGACCGAGCGGGCCAAGCTGCTGGTGCTCGAAGAGCGGATCCATCTGCGGATGGTCAACCAGGAGGAAGCGGTCGAAGCGGTTGCGAACGCGGTGCGCCGCAGCCGCAGCGGACTGCAGGACCCGAACCGGCCGATCGGCTCATTCCTCTTCCTCGGCCCCACCGGGGTAGGCAAGACCGAGCTGTGCAAGGCGCTGGCGGAAGTGCTGTTCGACGACGAGCACGCGATGGTGCGGCTCGACATGAGCGAGTACATGGAGCGGCACACGGTGAGCCGGCTGATCGGCGCCCCGCCCGGCTACGTCGGCTACGAGGAAGGAGGCAAGCTGACCGAGGCGGTCCGCCGCCGGCCGTACTGCGTGATCCTGCTGGACGAAATCGAGAAGGCCCATCGCGACGTGTTCAACGTCCTCCTGCAATTGCTGGATGACGGCCGGCTGACCGACAGCCACGGGAAGACGGTCGATTTCACGAACACCATCGTCGTGATGACCAGCAACATCGGCAGCCAATTCATTCAGAAAATCGCCGAAGAGGGCGGGGATGAGGACGAGATGCGGCAAGGCGTGACGGAGGCGCTGCGAGTGCAGTTCCTGCCGGAGTTCCTGAACCGCATCGACGACACGATCATCTTCCGGCCGTTGTCGCGCGGCGACATCCGGCGGATCGTCGACCTGCAGCTTCGCAAGCTCCACCACCAGATGGAGAAGCAGAACCTCCACCTGGAAGTGACCGACGCCGCCCGCGCGGCCCTTGCCGCCGAAGGCTACGATCCGACCTACGGCGCGCGGCCGTTGAAGCGGGTCATCCTCCGACGGCTGCAGAATCCGCTGGCGACGGAGCTGCTGAAAGGGGCGTTGCCCGAAGGGGGCGGGGTAAGAATTGATTGCCGCGACGGCGAGTATATTTTCCAGCGCGTCGCGCCGGGCGAGGCGGGGAAGACGACGGTGGAGACGGTTGGGGTGGGGTGACTCGTAGGCCGCGATTGCGGGCGCCCGTGGATTGCAGCGCGAAACCGCAAGCGTGGGTGTTAGGGGCTGCGGCGGGACCGTGCGGGGGAGGGTTTGCGCGGCGGGCGGCGGATTTGGCCCGGGAGCCAGCCGTCATAAGGTTTGACGAAGGACCAGTCCTGCGGAGGGCGGTGAATTTTGACCGGGTTCTGCTCGATATAGCGGATCGTGCGCTTGATGTCGTCGCGGGTGTTGAGGAACACTTTCCATCCCGGGCCGCCCCAGACCGGATGATCCGCCCCGCGTCTCGCTTGCGGTTTCGCGGGAACTTCCGTGAGGCTTGCATCTTGAAGATGCTCAATCATCGTCTCCGCCTGATCGCGATGCTTCCGGATTAGCAGGTGCACGTGATCGGGCAGGATCGCACACCCATAGCAGGTGTAGGTGCGACGGCGCATCACATCCTCGAAGGCGGCGGCGATGGCGCTAATTTCGGCATTCGTGAACGTCAATAGCGGATGTTTGAGTATTCCGCGGGCGGCGTCGTAGAATTCTCGGATCTCGCGGCCTGCCGGCTGGATCTTTTTTCGGCCTTGGTGGAGGTCGCCGAGGGGGAGGAGCTTGGCGCAGCGGATTTTATCCGACATCGCGCCGCGGGGATCGTTGGGGAGCCACCAGCCGTAGGCCGTCCAGATGAGGTGGTGGGCGACGACCATGGATTTGTCTCCCAAGTGAGTTCATCGCGAAACCGCAAGCGTGATGCGACGTACGCATGGTGTTTCACGCTTGCGGTTTCGCGATTATATCCCCCAACCGCACGTGATGCACCCATGCGGGCGGGATGTTCCTCCATACCGCCTGTCGCTCGGCGCCGGCGAGGAACTCGTCGAGCGTTCGCCCCACGCCCTTGAGCCGCTCGCGTTCGCTTCGCCGCGGGCTGATGACCGACTTGGCGGCGCGAACGGCGATGTACTCGAAGAACGAGAGGGTCCCGCCGGGCCGGGCCAGCCGTCGGAACGTCTCCAGGATTCGCTCAACCTCGTCAACGGAAAAGTTGTTGAGCGGCAACCCGGAAATGAGGACGTCGTATGGCTCGCCCGACTCCAGGTCCTCCACTGGGCCGCAGAAGACGCGCGTCTGTCCGGCGATCGCTTGAAACTCCGGCTCGCTCGCAAATCGCCGCTGAAGCACTTGGACGAAGGTGGGATTGATCTCCGCCAGATCAAGAGCGTCTCCGGACTTCATGCTTTTCACGATCTGCTGCGTCACGGCGCCGGTCCCCGGCCCCACTTCGAGGATGCGGAGCGGCCGGTCCGCGTCTCGCTCTCGCACGAATCGGGCGAGGGCGGCGCCGAGAAACCGGCTGCTGGGAAGCACCGCTCCGGTCGTGTGAAACGTGCGGAAGAACTCCTGCAAAAAGACGCGATGAGCCGCGACGCGAGGAGGCATAGGCGGAAGGCGCACCAGCGGCGAACGGGATTCGTTAGACGACGCGCTCCAGGAGGAGTTCGAGATAACTTCGCCGCTCGGGGTTTTCGAGCTTCAGCTCCGCGGCGAGAGCGGCAAGGCAATCGCGCGCGGCGTCCAAGTTTTCTTCGTCGGCGGCAAGCTCCAGTTCGACGAAGGCGCCGAGCTTATCCACATCGTCGAGGGCCGCCTCCACCTGGAACCCCTCTCGCTCGAATCGAGCGGTCCTGCGGCGCTTGCGCACCTCGGCGACGCGGCGGAAGCCGAGGGCCGTGAGCAACTCCGTGAAGTCCTCCGCGGCCGACTCGCCGGAGGCCAAGGGAAGTTCGATCTCACGCCGCGTCTTCGTTTTCGCGTCGAGCTTCGGCCCCTTGTATGTGACGTAGTTCTTCTCGCCGACGCGGCGGATGCGCAGGGCTTCGTCGGTCTGGCCGAAGTCGCGGGCCGGATGGGCGAAGTAGCGATCGACCTGTTCCACTGCATCCGCGAAGTCGCCGGCGACCTTCCGGAGTCGCTCTTCGGTCGCCGCCGCCTCGGGGGCGGGATATTTCTGTTCGACTTCGTACTTCATGAGCCTCCAGTAATAGCAAAACGCCAGGTCGGCCGGTAGTGCGAGTTTGCATCTACGTTGACTTGCAGTGCGTGTCGGCGTCGGCTAATCTCGCGTGATTAATCGGCGATCCGCCGGCGTCTCTTTCCTCGTAGCTTTCGGATACCGCCTTTGGAACCGTCTTCCGAACCGTTGAAACCGTCGCTGACTCCGCGCCGCGGCTGGCATCGGGAGTTGAACCGCTACCATTGGTTCGTGCTGATCGTGGCCGCGCTGGGGTGGCTCTTTGATACGATGGACCAGCAGCTCTTTGTGCTGGCCCGCGTGGATGCGATGCGGGACCTGCTTCCGCAGACGCCGGAGGATCCGGAGGCGTTCAAGGCGAACGTCGATCTTTACGGCGGCATCGCCACGTCGATCTTCCTCCTCGGCTGGGCGAGCGGCGGGCTGGCCTTCGGCGTGCTGGGTGACCGCATCGGCCGGGCCAAGACCATGGTGCTGACGATCCTCATCTACTCGCTGTTCACGGGCCTGAGCGCCTTCTCCTTTGGGTTTTGGGATTTCGCGCTCTATCGGTTCCTTACGGGGCTGGGCGTGGGAGGAGAGTTTGCCGTGGGGGTGGCCCTGGTGGCGGAGGTGATGCCGGACCGCGCCCGGCCGTTCGCGCTGGGGTTGCTTCAGGCGCTGTCGGCGGTGGGGAATGTCACGGCGGCATTCATCAGCATGGGGCTGGGGCGCCTGGAGTCGGGCGGCGCCTTCGCCGATCTGACGCTGTTCGGATCGCCGTTCCGCGCGTGGCGGATCATGTTCGTCGTGGGCGTGCTCCCGGCGCTGTTGGCGATTGTGATTCGCTGGCGGCTGAAAGAGCCGGAGCGGTGGCGGCAAGTGGCGCATGAGGGCGCGGTCCGCGAGCGGCTGGGCTCCTATCGCGAGTTGTTTGGCAATCCCGAGCTGCGAAGGCGAGCGATCGTGGGTTTCTTCCTGGCCTTCTCCGGCGTGGTGGGGCTGTGGGGCATCGGCTTCTTCGCGCCC
>JAHWKS010000302.1:0-4510 GCA_019347795.1 Planctomycetota bacterium
GATCTTCATCGCTTCCGCGAAGCGGCTGATCGAGTTCCGCCACTCCTGCCTTAGCAAGAGCAGCGAGGCGGAGATCAGCGTTCCCGCGTGCCCGATCCCGATCCACCAAACAAAGTTGATGATCGCCAGCCCCCAAGCCACGGGCACATTCACGCCCCAGATTCCCACGCCGGCCGTCAGCAGATAGCCGACGGCGCCGACGAGCACCAGCGTCAACGCCGTCGATGCCGCAAACCCGGCCAGCCAGCCGCGCGAGGTGGGGCGCGACAAGACGAGGGCGCTGATCTTGTCGGTCACCGTCTCGAACGTCTGTCCCGGCGCAATCACGGGGGGGCGTTCGGCGCCGGGCAAGCTGTGGCTCACATCCTGCGACATACGTCAGTGCGCCGTGATCTCGGGGTTCGGATTTCGCAGCGCCGCCAGGTAGGTGGTTCGCGGCTGGGTCCCCAGGTGCTCGGCCATCAGTCCGTACTGCAGCGGCTGCTTGTACCGCATCTTGGAGACTTCGCTGTCGGGGTCGTTCAAGTCGCCGAAGGCGATCGCCTGGGTGGGGCAGGCGGCCTGGCAGGCGGTCAGCAGCTCGTTCTCGTAGATCGGCTTGATCCATTCCCCCTCGCGGTTCTTCACGAGCGGACGGTCGTCCTTCTCGGCGTGGATGCGGGCGGCGTTGATCCGCTGCACGCAGTAGGTGCACTTCTCCATCACGCCGCGGCTGCGGACGGTGACGTCGGGATTCCGCAGCGGCTTCAGGCTTTCCGTGACCCAGTCGGCGTATTGGAAGTAGTTGAACCGCCGCACCTTGTAGGGGCAGTTGTTCGAGCAGTAGCGCGTGCCGACGCAGCGGGCGTAGTTCATGTCGTTGAGCCCCTCGTCGCTGTGGACGGTGGCGTTCACGGGGCAGACCAGCTCGCACGGCGCCTTCTCGCAGTGCATGCAGGGAACCGGCTGGAAGTACACGCCGTCGGGAAGCTTCGGGTCGTCCCCTTCGTAGTACGCGTCGATCCGCAGCCAGTGCATCTCCCGTCCGCGGGCGACTTCCTCCTTGCCGACCACCGGGATGTTGTTCTCCGCCTGGCAGGCGACGACGCAGGCGCTGCAGCCGGTGCAAACGGTCTGGTCGATGACCATGCCCCACTTATAGCGCTTGTACTGGTGCTCCGGCGCCAGCGAGGCGGGAGGGGACTCCAGCACCGGGAGCGACTTCGGTTCCTCCTTCTTTTTCTTCTGCTTCTTCTTAGGCTGCGGGTGCGTGATCGAGTGCGGATCGCTGTGGTACTCCTCCAGCGTCCCGGCATGGACGATGTCGCGGCCGTGCATCGTGTGGTGAAGCTGGGTGGCGGCCAGGTGATACCGCCGTCCCGTCTTGCGAACCATTAATCCGTCGTCGAACCAGGGTCGATACGACGTGCGGAGGCGATAGGCGTCAAAACCGACGCCGTCGCCGACGCGGCCGGCGTGGGTGCGTCCGTAGCCGAAGTACACCGTCACCGAGTCTGCGGCGTGACCGGGTTGGATCCACGCCGGCGCCTCGATGGTGCGGCCGCGATACGTCAACTCCACCAGGTCGGTGAGAAATTCGCCTCCGTCGCCGCCGATCTTCACAGTGAGGCCGAGTTTCTCGGCGGTGGCGGGGGCGAACACCGCGACATTTTCCCACGTGATCTTGGTGAGCGGTTTTGGAAGCTCCTGCAGCCAGGCGTTGTTGGCGAAGCGGCCGTCGTAGATGGTCGGATCGGGGCGGAAGACGACTTCGAGTTCCGACGACTCCTCTTCCTCCGGCGAATCGCTGATGTCGCCCCACCACGATTCCTGCAGTTCGACCGCAGCGGGCGCGAAGGCTGTTCCCTCGATCACCCCCTCATGAAGAGCTTGCTTCCACAGACGTTCGAATCCCTCGTCTCGATCGCTCCATTGCTCGCGCCAGAACTCGCGCAGCAGGTCATAGGCGGATCGCTCGGCGCCGCCGTGGAGCGTTGCGACAAGCTCTAGCGGCGAAACGCCGCCGTAGAGCGGGGCGATCAGCGGCTGGATAAGCGACGCGGCGCCGTTGTACGCCCGGGCGTCGCCCCACGTCTCCAGGAAATGCGTCTCCGGCACATGCCAGTGACACAAGCGGGCGGTTTCGTCGTGATACAATCCCAGGTGGAGGCGGAACGGCACGCGCTGCATCGCGCGGGCGAACTCTACATCCGCCGGCGCGCTGAAGACGGCGTTGGCGCCGAGAACGACCACGGCCTCGACCTCGCCGGCTTCCATGTCGTCCGCCAACTCGCGGAGCGATTCCATCTCATTCACCGGCCGGGCATGGACGGGCGGAATGTACGCAATCGTTTCGCCGACGTTCCCGAGCGCCGCGTTCAACGCGTGCGCCAGCGCGTGAACCGCAGGCGGCTGGAAGTCGCCAGCGACGATGAGGCTTCGGCCCCGATGACGGCGAAGATCGCCGGCCAACGCCGATAGCCACTCGGCAGGAACCTGATCGACCGTGGGGGACGGCGGCGGTCCCGCGGGAACTTCGAGTTCCTCCGCCAGCGCCCGCGCGAAAACCGCCACGTCGCCGGCTCGCAGCGGCAGCCGATGATCGGCCACCGCCGATGACGGCGAGGGCGTCGGCCCCACGGCGTAGAGCCGATTCATACTCGCCGACTGCGGCGCCGCCCGCCACACGCGGCGGCGGTCGGCGAACTCGCGGGCGTAGCGAATGCTCCCGGGCCCGCAGTCAAACAGATCGGCGTCGAGCGAAAGGATGGTATCGGCGTTCTCGAGGTTGTAGACGACATCCAGTTTCTCTCCGAACGCCAGCCGCGCCCCCTCTCGCGCCCAGCCCCGCGCCACCGGCTCGTACTGATGCCATCTCGCTTGAGGAAACGCTTCAAGGAGCGTCTCCAACTCCCAGGCAAGCGTCGGTGAGGTGATTGTGTCGGTGAGCACCCGCAGTCCCTCGCCTTCCCGCGATCGCAACTCTTCCATCGCTGCTCGGAGCGCAGCCGCAGCGCGAGGCCACGTGCTTCGTTGGCCATGGTGAATTACTTCCGTCGAGCGGTCGGGATCGTAGAGCGTCAGCACGGCGGCTTGAGCGAAGGCGTCCGTCGCGCCCAAGCTGGCCGGATGATCCGGGTTTCCTTCGATCTTCGTAGGCCGGCCCATGTGCTGCTCGACCAGCAAGCCCGTCGCCACTCCGCCGAGCGTCATCGCCGTGGCGAAGTAGAGCGGGTTGCCGGCGGCGATCTGCTCCGGCGTCTCGATATAAGGCACGATCTCTTCGCGCGGCTGCCTGCAGCCCGTGACGCCGGCCATCGCCAGCGAGGCACCCATCAACGTGAGGAACTGCCGCCGCGTCGCCGCGTTCGGGGCTTCCAGAGCAGCATCCGGAAACTCGCGATCCAGCGAGTCCCGGAATCCCTCGTCGTTGGCCAATTCTTCCAGCGATCGCCAGAATCGCTTTGCTTCACTTTGCATGCGCGTCATTGATGGCAATTCGAGCAGCTTGTGTAACTCTGGATGTCGTACAACTCAACCAGTGCGGTCTGCAACTCAACCGACGACTCCGGCACGTCCTCAAGTTGGAGCGTCTCCGCCAGCTCCGCCAACTCCGCCGGATCCGTGGGCGCCCGCCATGTCATCGAGAACACCTCCTCCCGCGGCCGCAGGCGCCCCTGCGGCGCCCGGTGGCATTCCAGGCACCACTGCATCGTCATTGTCTCGGTCTTCCACACCTGCGGCATCTGATCGACGCGGCCGTGGCAGGTGACGCAGCCGACCCCCGTCTGCACGTGAATGCTGTGATCAAAGCAGGCGAAATCGGGAAGATCGTGAACCCGGCGCCACGCGAGCGGGACCTGCGTGTCGCGACTCGCCAGGATCGGCTTCACCGCTTGATGCCCCGTCCAGACCTCCGTGTGGCAGTGCAGGCAAACCTCCGTGGAGGGCATCCCGGCGAAGGCGGCCTGCTCCACGGTCTCATGACAGTAGCGGCAGTCGATCTTCAGCCGGCCGGCGTGATGCTCATGGCTGAAGGGGATCGGCTGATCGACCGCGATGTTTGTCCCCACGGCGAAAGGGGAAGTGAAGCTCGCCGCGGCCATCCACGCCAGCGCCGCCAGATAGAGCGGTGCGCCATAAAACACCAGCCGCGACAGCGTGCTCCAGCGACGATGAAAGAACTGCGGCATGGACGCGGATCCCGAACGTCGAAGCCAATGCAGGCTATTGGGCCATCATGGCGCCTCGCAGAATCCGGCGCCATTGCCCATCGCTGCGCATATATCCACCGGCAATCTGCCTTGGGCCGTGCTTACTGCAAATCTCGCTCCCTTGCCGTCATTTTTTAAACCGCCTTCGACGCGCAACTCCGACGCCCGAGCCGCCCGGCGGTTCAAAGGGGCTTGCCACGCGCGACAGCAATGCCGGCGACATTCCCTACTGATCGAGATACGTTATGGCCGCCACAGGCGACCGATGAAGAAGAGAGGAGACAGAAAAATAAGTGACAGAAAAACAGCATTCGCCC
>JAHWKS010000302.1:4610-6814 GCA_019347795.1 Planctomycetota bacterium
AGGAGACAGAAAAATAAGTGACAGAAAAACAGCATTCGCCCGATCCGGACGCCGAGGATGAACGATGGGACTTGCCAATGCCTCGCCGTACGGCCGCGTGACGAATATTTTTCTGTCTTTCATCTTTCTGTCTTTACTCCGCGCCTTTATCGGCGCAAAACTCGCGATCAGAGGACTTCATTCCGGTGGATTGTTTTGAAGGTGAGTTCGGTCCGCGTGGTATTGATCCACTGTACCGCGGAGAGCGAAGTGTGCCGCAAGAAGCGGCGTGTATGGTCTTCGAATCCATGCCGGCCGGACGATGAGAGCGCGGTAATCCGTACGGCGGCATTGGCGCCTGCGGAAAGCACCTCTTGAAAGCCGATGCGCCGGCCGCGGCTGACGACTTCGACCAGACCGGTTGCCTTCTCCTTTCCGCCGAAAAAATGGATCACGGCCTGCTCGTACAGGGCTAAAGAAGCGCCCGAGCTCCTGGTGAATTGCAAAGACGCATTCCATGAAATCGTAAGCAATGCCGGCGAAGTCATCCTGGCTTAAGGGCGCTACTTCGATGCGCGGCGTAACAGGCATGGCTGGATGACAGAAAAGACGATCACCGAAATCTGTCCATGAGCGGGGCTTTGCTGCAAATCTCTCGCTCCCTTCCCATCCTTTTCAAGGTCGAATGCGGGTTGGCTCGCACGCCGCGCATTCGCCGTTGAACGCGGAATCCGAGACAGGCGCCGCTCCGTTGATCCAGGGGGCGCCCGGTCCGGCGTCCCCCACTGGGTAGCCGCAGCGCTCCAGCACGAAGCGCTGGAAGTCGTGGATTCGCTCCTCGCGGGCGCCGATCACCCCGGGAAACGGGCTGGCCTCGATCCCTCGCTGCACCGCTTCATAGATTGAACCGTCCTCGCGGAACACCTGCTTCCCCACGTGAACAACGATTCCCTGCAGCGGCCGCGCTAACAGCCAACGCAGCGGATTCCGCCGGCCGTTCCACAGCGTGTAGAGCCAACTGTAGTGCCGGCACGTGGTCGCGGAAGTCGGCACAACGATTTGCACCTGGCGGTAGACGTCCATCCGGGCGAAAAAGACGTGCGGATAGATGTTGTGGTTTTCGTACTTCTTGGTGACCGCCTGGCCGCCCAACATCCGCACCGACGCGTTCATAAAACGCCCGGCGTAATCCTGCGGCACGTCGCAGCGCAGCGACGAGTAACGCGCGTGGAGGTTGTGGTCGCAGACCTCCTCCGGCGGGCACTCCTTGAACGTCTTGGGGTGCAGGCAGGCCACGTGATACGACTCGAGCGACGTTTCGATCACCACCTTCCAGTTGCAGGCGAAGTCCTGATGGTAGACCGCCGCCAGGCGGAACGGCGGTTCAAAGCACCGGCCCCAGGACTCCGGCAGCGGCGCCAGGAACTCGGACAATCTCGGCGCCGCCCGATCGAGGCAGACGAAGACGATCTCGCCCCACGTGGCGACGCGGAACTTTCGCAGACAGGAGTTCTCCCGGTCCCAAGGGCGGAACAGCCGGGCCTCCGGGATGCGGGCGGTCCGCCCGTCCTTCTGGTATTCCCAGCCGTGAAACTGGCAGCGCAGCGTGGGAGAGCGTCCTTTCGGCCGATCGCTCAGCCGCGCGTGCCGGTGCGGACAGACATTCAAAAAGCAGCACAGCTCGCCGTCCATGTTCCGAAGCAGGATCGGCGTCCCGAACAGCTCGAAGGTGATGAAATCGCCCGGCCGGGCAAGCTGAGATGCCGCGGCCACCGGATGCCAAGCGGGGCGGAACAGCCGCTCCAGCTCCGTCCGATAATGGCTCTCAGACGTGTAATGTTCCGACCGCAGCAGATAGCGGAGATGATGCTGATGAGTGAACATTCGGACCTGCGCACTCTAAGCGGAGAGATGGCGCCGCCCGCCTCTTGGAGCTTATCCGGCCGGCGCGGCGCTTTCAACTCGCCGCGGCGATGCGGCCGGCCGCTTCCGCCTGCCGTCCGTCGAGATCTAGCTGCCGCCGGGCCATCTCGTAGTAGGCGCCGCGCTGCCGAAGAAGCTGCTCGTGACGGCCGGTTTCGATGACGCGGCCATCCTGCATCATGTAGATGCGGTCGCAATCGACCACGGTGCTGAGGCGGTGGCTGACGAGGATGATCGTCCGCTGCCCCTTGAGACGGTGAAGCGTTTCCGTGATTAGATGCTCGTGCTGCGGATCGAGGGCG
>JAHWKS010000303.1 GCA_019347795.1 Planctomycetota bacterium
GGTTGGCTGGATTTGTTCGTCACCGACTTCGAGGAACAGAAGCCGATCCTGTTTCACAATCTTGGACAGGGGCAATTCGAGGACGCCACCTTGCGCAGCGGCGCCGGCTCGGGAGCGGTCGCCGAGGTGAAGTGGGGCGTCGGTTTTGTGGACTTTGACAACGATACGTTTTGCGATGTCTTCATCGGCTGTGGGCACCTCGGCGAGGATTTCAATCCCAGTGCGAGCCGCATGTCGTCCTACCGCGCGCCGCCGGTGATCTTGAGAAACCGCGGAGACGGCACGTTCGTGGATGCATCAAATACGAGCGGCGCGGGGGCGAACAGGGCGATGGCGGCGCGCGGCGTCGCGTGCGACGACTTGGACAACGACGGACGCGTGGATGTCGTCGTATTGAACTCGCGCGGTCGGCCGGTCGTGCTACGAAACGAATCCTCGCCCGGCAACCATTGGCTGCAGGTCCGGCTGCGCGGCGTCGGGGCCAATCGCCACGCCGTCGGCGCTCGGGTCAAGATCACGGCCGGCGGCAAGGAGCTGGCGGCGGAGGTGCACAGCGGACGGGGCTACCAGAGCCACTTCGGATCGCGACTGACATTCGGCCTGGGCGCCAGTTCTCGCGTCGAGCGCCTTGAAATCCATTGGTCGGCAGGCGGAAGGGATGTCTGGAGGGGCTTCGATTCAAATCAGGAGGTAATCGTCGTCGAAGGACGATCGCCGAAATAAGTCTCGATTGGCAGCGCATCAATGCCGCACGGCGCCGACGCTTTCCGGCGCCCAAGCTGTTCAACGTAGCCAGCCCGCGCTGAACCAAATTGTTGACGTACGCACGAAAAACTGCAAGAATCGACTTGACGTTGACTGCGTTATCCATTTTTCCTTTGGCTTTCTCTCCGAGGCCTGCTCATGTCGCTCCCCACGTCTCGCAGATCGGCGTTTACGCTGGTCGAACTTTTGGTCGTGATCGCCATCATCGGCATCCTCGTCGCCTTGCTCCTTCCCGCGGTGCAGGCGGCTCGCGAAGCGGCCCGGCGGTCTTCGTGCTCCAACAATCTCAAGCAGTTGGGGCTGGCCATGCACAACTATCACGACACGTACAAGAAGTTGCCCGCGGGGGGACGGCGCGGTCCGCGGAGTCGGGTGAATCGCGCCAGCGAGTGGAGTGGCATGGTTCAAATGCTCCCGTACCTTGAGCAGGGCGCCCTGCACGATCTCTGGGCGACGCCCAATTCCAACGGGTATTACCCCGCCTCCTGGGACAACGTGCCGGAGAACACGCTGCAGATCGAGACGTTCTTGTGTCCTTCGGATACGGTTCCGGCCCGCACCAACGCCGCCGCCGGCATCGGCCATAAGAATTACTATTTCTGCTACGGGACGACGATCAGCGGTAATTGGAATTCCGAGAGTAACGGGCCGTTCAGCGGAAGTCAGGACCGGCCTCGGGTCGTGGACATCTACTTCGACTTTGCGGCGATTCGCGACGGGACGAGCAACACGATCGCCATGGGGGAACGGGCCCATCGACCGTCGAACCGAAGAATCACCGGAAACGTCGCCTTTAACTCCACGATTGATCCGGCGACCTGCCTTAGCTTCGTCGCGGGACGAGAGTACGCGTCCGGCGTCTCGCTCACCAGTTGGAGCGCGGGCGAGCTTTGGGCGTTCGGACACCCGCATTGGAATTGCTTCGTCACGGTGCTTCCGCCGAACAGCCCCTCCTGCACGAACCATGGGGGCGATAACCTGAGCAACGCCTCGGGGATCTTCTCCGCAAATAGCCACCATCCCGGCGGCGTGCAGGTGGTGATGGTGGACGGCTCCACACAGTTCATATCCGAGACAATCAACGCCCAAGGCGGCATATCCGGTTTCGGCGTTTGGGGCGGGATGGGTACCCGCGACGGAGGCGAAACGAACTGACGCCGGCCGGGGCGCCGTTTGCTGAACGTCGCGAAGGCCTGTTTCCGATTCATCCCCGCCAGAAGAATTGACGCCATGATTCGTGTTTCGATCGCTGGATCTATCACATGCGTCGCGCTCCTCGCCGGCGGCTGCGGCGGAGTCGATCATCCCACGACCCACCCCGTGTCGGGAACGGTCCTCTATAACGGCGAACCCGTTGCGGATGCCGTCGTCAGCTTTCAGGGCGAGAACGCTACCAAGTTGGCCACCGGCAGGACCGACGCCCAAGGCCGTTTCACGCTTGCCACCTATGAGCCGGGCGACGGCGCCGTGCCCGGCAAGCACCAGGTGACGGTAACCAAGATGACCACCGTCGGCGGCGGCAGCACCGGCGGCAGCGCCACCATGGAAGAGGCGGCAGCCGCAGCCGAGACGCACGAAGCGCCCCAGGAGCGAAACGAGCTGCCGGACAAATACGCCGAGCCGGGCCTTTCACAACTCGAGTTCACCGTCGAGCCCGGCCAGAACGACTTCAAGATCGAGCTGACCGATTGAGGTTGGGGCCAACCGAAGCTCAGCCACGTCGGAGATAATCGTAGCTCGACTCTCCGAGTCGAGCCTCATCGAGATTGAAGAGCGGAGATAATCGTAGCTTTGACTCTCCGAGTCGAGCCTCATCGGGTTTCGATGCTGTTGTGAAGTATCGGCGGCGATGGTCCGTGCCGGGTCGCGGGTCGTCACGCTCGCCGTGGCGCCGGAAGCAACAGCCCTCGCAACAGGAGCCCGTTCGATGTCGACCTGTTCCGTCGTGCGCGTTTGCCGCGTCGCTGCGATGCTGCTCGTGGCCTTCGCCTGCGCTCGTTCCACCCACGGCAACGGGCTGCCCGTCCGCATTGGCGCCCTGGGTGACAGCATCACGAACGAGTATCAGTTCGTGGCTCAGCGGGACACCGCCCGCAATTGGGTCGAGCAACTCGCCGTGCTTCGCTTCGGCGAGGTGGACTTCGGCGAGTTCAGCGCCACGCGCAACGGTCTGCCGGATCGGAACGGCTTCGACTACAACTGGGCCGCCGGCGCACGCGGAACGGCCTCGGCGATTGCAGAGGGACGGCATTTCGGCCTGGCCGATCAGGTCCGTAGCGGTCAGGTCGACCTGGTCGTCGTCAACCTAGCCCATAGCGACCTGATCAATGCCTTACTTCCGAGAGGGCCGGCGGGGCGCAGAGCTGCTGTTGGTTGCGGAGACGGTCGTCGACGATCTGGCGTTCATCGCGGACGTCCTGGAGGCGGCCGCAGCCGACTCACCGAGCGGGTCGGTGGGGATCGTGCTGGGCAACTCCGGGGACTTCGGAGCGACGCCGGTGATCCACGACACGGTTCCGGCGACGACGCGGGCGGAGTTCACCGTGGCAGTCGTGTACCTGAACGGTCTGATCCGGGAACTGGCCGACGAGCGTGGATATCCCGTGCTCGATCTGTTCGCCTGGGTCAACTTGGCGATCGGCGAGGAGCCGCTGGTCGTCGGCGGCGTGGAACTGGACGGCGCCGGTTTCGTGTTCTTCGAGCCCAACCCCGACCACTTCTTCGAGGACAGCCAGCATCCGGGCAGCATTGCGCAGGGTCTGCTGGCGAACATGGTGATCGAAGCGGCGAACCGGATCTACGGCCTGGGGATCGAGCCGCTCAGCGAGCAGGAGATCGTGACCCACGCCTACGAGACGGCCGATGAGGAAGCGCCCTCTGAGCTGGCGCCCGGCGCCACGTTCTTCGACGTGAGCGGACTCGTGCACGACGCTGCGCCGCCGGAAGAACTGCTGCTACGTCTGGCGGACTCCGTGGCCGCGATCAACATCGCCAGCGGGATCGCCAACAGCCTGGACGCGAAGCTCCATGCCTCATTGAACGCCCTGTTCGACGCCGTCGAACGAAACGACTCGGCGACTCTCGGATCGCTCTCCGCCTTCGTCAACTCGGTCGAGGCGCAGCGCGGCAGGAAGATCTCGCCCGGACACGCCCACTACCTGCTCACCGCCGCCGAACGGATCATGGCCCGCCTGCCGTGAGGCGCTGCCTCGTCGGGTTCGAAAAACAGCTCGACTCGGAGAGTCAAGCTACGCTCCACCAGGCGCCACTCGAGCCAGCCGCGGTGGGGATCTACGGGAGGAAAGCGCGCCAGTGTTATAATGCGCACTCCGAGTAATAGTCTGATCGCAGATGCCTAAATCGGGAGGCGACGATGAATGACTCCCCTCAAACCTGGCGTGGCGTGATCCGCGGGAAAACGATTGAACTTGATGACTCTCCGGGCTTGCCGGAGGGCCAGCAAGTCGTCGTGTTGGTGCGCGCCGCGGAACCCCTCGGGACGCCGGGCGAGGGATTGCGCCGCTCGTTCGGCGGTTGGGCCGAGAGCGCAGATGATTTGGACGAGTATCTCGAATGGTCTCGGGCACAGCGGAAACAAGGCCGCCGGGAAATCGATCCGTGAGCTTTCTCCTCGACACGGACATCTGCTCAGCTCGTTCAGGATTACGCCAACGTCCCGGGCCTGCGGATCGAGGATTGGCTTTCACCTTGACCTGTCCCGCACGGCAGCGGCAGTAACGGGTGGCGATTTTTCAGAACTCCCTCGATTTGCTCCACCAGGCGCCATTCGAGCCAGCGGCGGTCGGGATCGACGCCGCTCACGCCGATATAGCCGAGATGGCCGCCGTGGTCGGTGAGGTGGAGTTCGACTGCCGGAGAGCGCGGCCAGGCGTCGAAGATCGCCGCGGGCACGAGCGGATCGTCGGCGGCGGCGAGGATCAGCGTCGGCGTGCGGATGTCTTTCAAGAGCGGCCCCGAGCTGGCGCGGGTGTAGTAGTCATCCGCGCCGGCGAAGCCGGAGAGCGGGGCGGTCACGAGGTCGTCGAATTCATAGACGCCGCGCGGAGGGCGGGAGAATTCGACGTGCGGCGCATCCGGCAGCAATCGCCGACGCTCGCGAACATGGCGGGTGAGGGCCCGCACGAAGGCGCGGTCGTAGAGGGCGTTCCAGCCGCAGGCGAGGTTGCGGCAGGTGGCGGCCAGGTCGATCGGCGGCGCCGCGGCGATCACCGCCTGAAGCGGCACCGGCGCCGATGCGCCCATCTCCCCCGCCATCTTCAGCACCATGTTGCCCCCCAGCGAGAACCCGACCACGACGATCGGCGAACCGGGACATCGCTCCGCAATCCACGCCACCGCGGCCGCGGCGTCCTCGCTCCGTCCGGCGTGCATCGGCAGGGACGCCAAAGACAATCCGGCCCCGCAGCCTCGCAGGTCCATGCGGAAGGTGCGCATCCCGCGGGCGTTCAGCTTCATGGCCGTGCGATTCACGTACGGCGAGGCGTGCGAGCCGCACAGTCCGTGCAGGAGCAGCACGACCGGATCTCCCGCGCGCCACGAGGCCGGGGCGTCGTCGTGCAACACGATCTTGTCGCCGTCATCCAGCAGCGTCTCGTGACGAGCCGCGCGGTGCGGCGGGGGGCGCCGGCCGTAGCCGCTCAAGATCGTCTGAGCGTGAGGATTGCGAAAAAGCGGGTGAGGCCGAAAAGGCGGGATCGGCCGGAAGCTCCGCCGGGAGCCGATCGTCGCGGTTGGTTGCTGGCTGATGCTCATGAGCATTCGTAGCTTGACTCTCCGAGTCGAGCAATTGGGAATCAGCGGGCAGGGCTCGACTCGAAACAGGCCAGAACTTCCGTTCCATTCTCGAAAAATCTCACAACCTCTCCAAGTCGAGCCTGGTCGAGATCGAAGAACGGCTCGACTCGGAGAGTCAAGCTACGATCGCGCGGAAATTCAGAAAGAATGAGTGGATGTTGCACAATGCGTAAACTACGCTACCTTTAGACTCTCACTCAAGTTTCGCTGCATCTGATGAAAGGGCGCTCATGTTGAAGTCACACCGAGGAACTCTCGCCGCAACGGTTCTCGCCTTCGCGGGCCTGCTGGCTTTCAGCTCGGCATCGGCCGAAGCGAAGGCGTACCCTGCCCCGCCGCACTACGGACCGGCCGCGTTCGCGCCGCATTACTGCCCGCCGCCGGCGCCGGCCACGAAGACGCTGTGCCTGAAGGTGCAGAACCCGGCCTGCTGCCACGACTGTGCGACCGTGAAGGTTTGCGTTCCCTGCTGCTGCGAGGGGCCGCCCAAGGTCTGCGCCCGCTGCGGCGTCCTGGGACGCGGCATCGTCACCTATGAATGGTGCTGCGGCCATCGCGTGACCGTCGTCTTCACGGCGCTGGGAACAGTTCGCGTGCGGTAACTCGAAAGCAATGCTTCGGACCTATCGCGGCTGCCGCGACGGCAGGTCTCGCAAACGCACCACGCAACGCCGGCTGGCGACGATCAGGTGGATCACTTCTCCCCGGTCGAGCGCCGCAAGCTTGTCGTCATTCAAGATGACGTGGAAATCGTAAACCCGAGGCGGCGCCGCGGGGGTTGATGCGGCGCGCTCGGCCTCAATCTCCGACCACGATTTGATCGTGCCGAACGCCTCGCTGTAATCGCGGGCGCGCCAGATCAGTCGGCGGAGGCTGATGTCTTCATTGGGGGGCGACGCCGCGATCATCTCCAGGACGCGGCTAAGCGTGCCGCCGTCCAGCTTCGCCGCGCGGAGCGCCTGGCAGAGCGCCATTCGCCCTTCCATCACCATGGGAATAAGCGACGGGCAAAGGCGGTCGAGTCTCCGGGCCGCCTGAACATACCGCGGGCTGGCCCCCAGCAGCCGAGCCGCTTCCCCCGCGGCGGTAATTTTCTTTCGCCGGGGAGGCCGTTCCAGGAGGGCGCAATTTTGCGCCCTCCTTGAATTCCGGGCGCCTTCTCGCCGGCGCTCCCTCGCCTCGGCCTCGAGGTGCGGCAACACCTGCAGGGCGAGGATCGCCCGCTGACTTGC
>JAHWKS010000304.1 GCA_019347795.1 Planctomycetota bacterium
CTGCGTGTTCATGCTTACCATCGATCCGGCCCGCTTCGGCGGCGCCGAGCACTTCCAGCAGGAGGTGACCGACCTCTGCGACTTCGTCCGCGGCTGCCCCCGCGTGGAAGGCGTCGAGGAGATCCTCCTCCCCGGCGACCCCGAACGCCGCACGATGCAGCGCCGCCTCGAAGAAGGCATCCCCGTGGACGACGGCAACTGGGCCGAGTTGGTGAAACTGGCCGAGCGGCTGGGAGCGGCGGTTCCGCCGGTGTGAAGCATGGTCGATTCGCACCGTCGTCGCGTGAAATCTGTCATTGCCGCGCTTATCGGCCTGTCCACTCTGGCGCTGGTTTGTTTCTGTGTTCTTAGTTTCAACGTGCCGTGGTCGCCGCTCAACTGCTGGCATTACGACGTGGATATCAACTCGGGACGGGTGCGATATACGAGGTATCTGTTGTGGCAAAGGGTCGCGTCGCGGGTGGAGGAATCGGCTTTGAGCCGGTGGGCCGATGACGCCGGGGCGCCCGCGCGTCCCGAGTGGCGGCGAGTGCAGACGTTTTCCCCCGGCGTCGGCCATTCACCGCACTACCGGTTCCACGGGGCGCTATCGCAGATTTCGCTCCTCGAGAAAACGTGGGAACTCGGCCGCTGCTCCGATGACGCCCGCGGTGCGAGTGCGAACGCGATTCTTCGACTTTGGCAAATCGGCGGCGCCGCCGCCGCGGAGCCCTACCTTCGTGGGCTTGCCGAAATCGCACATGACCACGATCTCTCCGCCCGCCCAACGGAAGATTCGGACCTGGTTGAACGAGATGCGCTGCCGGGCGAGATAAACCAGCACGACCGCTGATCCCCGCCTGTGCTATGATGGAGCGGTCAGCAGCTTCCCACGGCGCAGGAGCGAGCCGGCGTGCGAGCATTTATCACGGGCATCACCGGCTTCGCGGGGAGCTTCCTGGCGGAGCATCTCCTGGCGTGCGGAGACGCGGTGCTGGGGTGCTCCCGCGACGGGCTCTGGGAGAACGGCATTCCGCCGACGCTGGAAGGGCGGGTGGAGGTGGTCGCCTGGGATGTGGGAGAAGCGATCTCGCCCGCGGCAATGGCCGCCGTGCGGGAGTTCGCCCCCGACGCGATCTATCATCTCGCGGGACTGAGCATCCCCGCCGAGTGCGGCGCCGAGGATCCGACGCTGGATGCGATCCGCATCAATGTGGGCGGAACCGAGCGGGCGGCGACTTTGGCCGCTTCGCTTCCCACGCGCCCCCGGGTGTTGTTCGTGAGCAGTTGCCGGGTGTATGCTCCCGTCGATTTCCAGCGTCCCTACGTTAAGGAAATGGCGCCGCTCGCGCCTCAAGGGGGATACGGCAAGAGCAAGCTCGCGGCGGAGGACGCGCTTCGCCGGCAGGCCGCGGATTCGGGAATCGAGGCGATTGTGGTGCGGGCGTGCAATCACGCCGGTCCCCGACAGTCGCCGCGATTGATGCTCTCGGAATGGTGCCGGCGCCTGGCCCGCGGCGACGATCCGGTGCAGGTCCATTCCCTCAATAGCTATCTGGACATGACCGACGTCCGGGACGTGGTCCGAGCCTACCGGCTGCTGATCGAGCGGGGACGCGCGGGCGAGGCGTACAACGTCGGCGGCGGCGTATCGCTGCGAAGCGGCGACATCTTCGAGCAACTGCGCCAGATGCACGATCCCGGCCGGCGATTCATCGAGCTTTCCCCCGGCCCTCGCCAAGAGCCGATCGCCGACCTGACGAAGCTGCAAAGCACGATCGACTGGCGCCCGGAGATCCCCCTGGAAACGACGCTCCGCGACACCTTGGATTACTGGCTGGCTCGAAGGAAATGAGTTGGTCGATCGTACGGCGCAAGTTGCAACAAAAACGAGTGAAGCGGTATTCTGCGCAATAGCCGGCGCCTAACAGGCGCCGGAGGTAGCGGGCGGTTGGCGGCGCAGGCCTCCGGCGCCTGTTAGGCGCCGGCTACTTACAACAGCAGCTCGGGGATCGCGTCGCCTTTGCTGATGGCCATGGGGCGGTTGACGTGCGTCATCAGCTCTTTCTTGTACTGGATCCCGAGGGCGTGGAGCACCGTGGCGTGGATGTTGGCGACCTGAATGCCTTTGCCGGGCGACATCTCGAACTCCTCGGGATGCTCCAGCTTGCCGCCTTCGGGGTCGGTTTCGCCGAGCACCACGCCTCCGCGGATGCCGCCGCCGGCCAATAGCACGCTGAAGCCGTGCGGCCAGTGATCGCGTCCGCCTGCCGGATTGATGTTCGGCGTGCGGCCGAATTCGCCGCCGCAGAGGACGATCGTTTCGTCGAACAGGTCGCGCTCCTTGAGCATGCGAATAAGCGACGCGAGCGCCGGATCCAGCTCTTTCACGCGGCTGGTCTGAATCTCGTGATTGTTCGCGTGGCTGTCCCAGCCGCCGAGCTCGACCTCGACGCAGCGGACGCCGACTTCCACTAGCCGGGCCGCCGCCAGGCAGCCCCGGCCGAAGGGGGTGTCGCCGAACTGGTCGCGAACGCTTTGCGGCTCCTCCTGCACGTCGAACGCCTTGAGCTGCTCGGAGGACATCATCTTGACCGCGGCGCCGATCGTCGTGCTTTGCAGCGTCTTCCGCTCCTCCAGGTCCCGCAGCCGCCTGCGAGCGAAGGCCCGCTCGACGACATCGAGGCTTTTCAGCCGCTGGTCAAATCGTTCATCGGAGACCCGCTTGGTCACGTCCGGAATCGGACCCAGCGGATCGAACGTCTGGAACGCATCGTAGCGATCGCCCAAGTAGCCGCCGCGACCCGGCCAGGCGCCGGGAAGAATCGACACGTGCCGCGGAATTTCGCAACCGCCGACGGGAAGCTCGTGGCAGACCACGGCGCCGATCGATGGATGCACCAGCGTCGGATCAGGACGGAAGCCGGTCTTGACGTTGTACGTGGCCCGCTCGTGATCCCCTTCCTTGCTCACCACGGAGCGCACCAGGGCCACCGAGTCCATCAGCTCCGCCGTCTGCTCCATCCCCGCCGCCAGCGAGACGCCTGGAAGGCTCGTCTTGATCGCCTTGGCGCCGCCGGCGATGCGTTTGCCCGGGTGCGGGTCGAACGTCTCCAGTTGGCTCGGGCCGCCTTGCAGCCAGAGGAGGATGACCGACTTGGCCCGGGCGCTGCGAGTTTGCTCGGCGTCGCGGGCGAGGATCTCGGCGACCGGCGTGAGCCAGCACAGGCCGCTCGCGCCGGCGGCTGTGAGCAACGTGCGGCGATTGAAGTGCGACAGGCTGCCGCAGGCGGGGAATAGATTGGACATGACCTTCGTAGTGCGGGCGGCTCGCCTGCACAGGTTGCGGGTTTGATTGTGTTTGAACAGGCGGGCCGCCTGTTTTATGGGGCTTAGTGATTCCAGGAAAACTCGGTGGAGTTGATCAGGGTCCAGTAGAGGTCTTCCATGCGGCGGGCGCGCTGGTTCCCTTTGGCGCCGCGGAGGGTGTTGACGAAGTACTCCTTCTCCTCCGCCGCCGGTGAGCGGGAGAGCACCGCCAGGTATGCCGTGTCCACCGCTTTCTCGTCGCTGGGCGCCAGGCGGGCGATGCGGGACGAGGCGTTCAACACCGGGTTCGGCTCGGTCCGCTCCTTCACCAGCTTGCCGTTGAGCATCAACAGCCGCTGCGGCGCCGTGCCGCCGCGATCGTCGAACTCATCCTCGCCCATGTCGCCGTAACGCTTCACAAACTCGCTCTCCTGGCCGAAGCGAATGAGCTTTTTGATGATGTGCGAGTCGGCGTCGATCGTGGCCAGCGACGCGGCCTGCAGCAGACCGCCGGCCACCTGCTCCGGCCGCAGGCGCGTCAGCGGGAACACAGCCCAGGCGTCTTCATGGTCGAGTGTGATCTCGAAGTCGGCCTGGCTGTCGCGCTGAAAGGCATCGGTCGCGGCGATCACGCGGAACAGCCGCCGCAGGTCGTAATCGTGGGCGACGAAGTCATCGGCCAGCGTCTCCAGGCCCGGCGGATACGGCCCTTCCAGCGGAATGCTGTCGATCGGCGCCACCAGCGGCTTGCCGAACAAGAGGGCCCAGGCGCGGTTCACCATGGTCCGCGCGAAGGGCTTGTTCTGATCGTTTGTCACCCAGCGGGCGAGCTGCTCTCGCGGCGCCCCGCCGGGCTCCAGCAACTCGGCGTTGAAAGGAGGCTCCGGCGAGACGACGACTTCCTCATCGGCGTAGAGGTACTGGTACTCGTACTCCGCCTGGGACTTGTCTCGAATCCCTTTTAGCGACGACGACGCGGGGGCGAAGAACGCCGCTAGCTCGTGGAAGTCGGACTGCTCCCAGCGGCCTTCGAGGTTGTCGTCATGGCATTGCATGCAGTCCAGCCGCACGCCGAGGAACGCCCGCGTGGTGCGGCTTGCCAGCCGCACCGGGTCGGGCTGGCTCCCGTTGTCCTCGGTGCAGGTGGCGGTGAGGAAGTTCACTGCGGGCTTGTCGGTCCACACGCCCGTGTCGGAGATCAGTTGCCGGACGAGCTGATCGTAGGGGATGTTTTCATGAAGCTGGTCGCTCAGCCACAATACGAACCGCCGGCGGCGGTAGAGGAGGACCGGACCGTTCTCAGTCCCTACATACGCCCGGGCCAGGCGTTCCGCGACGTAGTCGGCATAGCGGCGGTCGGGGAACAGCCGCGAGAGCCACCACTGCTCCGCGTGCTCGGGACGCGCTTCTTCGTAGAGTCGAATTTCTTCCAGCGAGGGGACCGTGCCGGTCAGCCCCAGCGAAATCCGCCGCATGATCGCCAGGTCCGACGCCCGCGGCGCCGGGGAGACGCCGGCTTCTTGCCAGCGCTCTTCGAACTCCTGATTTACGCGCTGCACGACCTCGCGAAACTCGGCGTTGTGGAAGCGGGCGGGATCGTAACCGGGGGGATCCGCCGGCCCGTTCGCCGTGCCGTACAGCAGGCCGCCCAACAGCGCCGTCAATCCCGCGACGCACACCAGTCCAAACAGCAGCCTGCGAGCCAACACGGCGGCGCCTCGCGGTTGAGGAATCGAAGAGAAGGATGAAACCTTCGCGGCAGGAAGCAAGTTTAACCAGCGGCCTCCTTTCCCAATCATACCGGCGGGCGGGGCCTTAAGTTTCACCGCCGACAGGGCGCCGCCTCGAGGAGTATTCGAGAAATCGAGGCGGAACTTGTCCAAGAAATTCCGCTAATCGACGAAGAATGCTCGTTTCCCCATCTCTTCCCGGGAGCGGCCCCATGACCGCGCCACTCTCTCCGCCCCCCGCCTCTAACGCCCGCCGGGCGGATCGCGTCGCCGCCGTCCTCGAACCAGCCGCGGATGTGGAGGCGAAGCCGGCGCCGGAAGCCGCCGTCATCGACGAGGAGATCATGGACGGCGAGATTGTTCCGTCGGCGCCGCTCTTGATGCGGTGCTGGCGGGGCCTCTCCAATGCCATCCACTGGGTCTTCGGACTGGCGTGCCTGTTGGTGGGACTGGCGGTGATGGCGTCGCTCCCGCTGTTGCAGTTCCTGACGCTGGGATACTTGCTGGAGGCGAGCGGCCGAGTGGCTCGCAGCGGACGGTTGCGGGACGGGTTCATCGGCATCCACGGCGCCGGGCGGCTGGGCGGCTATGTGATCGGCGCCTGGTTGTGGCTCTTGCCGCTGCGGCTGGCGTCGGCCATGTGGTACAACGCCTGGCTGATCGATCCCGAGAGCGACGTCACCCGCATGTGGCGGATCGGATTGACGGTGCTGACGGTGCTCATCCTGGGCCACATCTGCTGGGCGTGGCTGCGAGGGGGAAAGCTCCGGCACTTCCTCTGGCCGGCGCCGCTGCGGCTGATGAAGACGCTGCCGCGGTTCCCGTCGCTCTTGGCCGAGAAGTCGGACGAGCTGTGGGAGTTCGTCGCCGGTTTGCGGATTCCCTATTTCTTCTGGAAGGGGCTGCGCGGCTTCGCCGGGGCGTTGATCTGGATCACCATCCCCACGCTGCTCTTGATCGCGGCGCCGCGGATCCCGAATGCAGGAATCGGCGTGTTGGTGGGACTCTTCGGCGGCGTGCAGATGGCCGGCGTGCTCTTGGTGCTGCCGTTCCTGCAAGCCCGCTTCGCCGCCGAGGATCGCTTCGCCGCGTTCTTCGAAGTGGGGGCGATCGGATCGATGTTCTGCCGCGCGCCGCTGGCGTTCTGGTTCGCGCTGTTCATCACGCTCCTCTTCGCCCTGCCGCTCTATCTCTTCAAGATCGAGATCATCCCCCGCGAGGCACTGTGGCTTCCGGGACTGGTGTTCGTGACCTTCATCTACCCGGCGCGCCTGCTGACCGGCTGGGCCTTAAGCCGTGCCCGCAAACGCGAGAAGCGACGGTTCTTCCTGGTCTGGCTCTCCGCCGCCACCGCGGCCATCCCGGTGGTCGCGATCTTCACCTTCGTGCTCAACTTCACCCAATACGTCTCGTGGTACGGCGCGTGGAGCCTCTTCGAGCAACACGCGTTTCTGACGCCCGTGCCGTTCTTGGGCGGGTAGCAAGAGTCAGCCCGTGGTTACGCTGCTTTGTTGCTCATCGGCCAGTTAAAGACGGGAGAAAACTCAGAGATCAGCCGGGCTGCCCACTTGCCGCCGCCGATGTCAGCAAATTCATCGCCGACTGCAAACTGCACGGAGATTTCGTTCGGGTCGGGCTTCCAGAAGCCACTGGCGACGATTTGAAATGCGTCGCCATGAGCAAGCCCAGCCAGCGCGGGGCGGAGATTATTGCTTTGGGCAATATACAGGTAGCGGTCCGCCTCTTTCAGCTCCACCAAGCCCGGCGCCTCGGGCGCGTC
>JAHWKS010000305.1 GCA_019347795.1 Planctomycetota bacterium
CTCCCACCGGCTGGCGCCGGGGGCATCTCCCTCGCGATAAGATTACACCGCAACCGACCCGCGCTCGCATTTGCCCGTACTACCTCCGGCTCCTCGGTCGAGCCGTAGAATTCAATTCACATGGGGAAGCAAGAGCCACTCAAGCATGTGGAACGCAGGATGAGCGACGATGAGCGTCGCACGGCGGAGGCGATTCGTGCGGGCGCCAAGCGGGACTATCCTCCAAAAGCCGCAACAACTCCGGCGATTCCTTCAGGCCTGCCCAACCATGTCCATACGACCCGCCGCAAGCGCGGCATGACCCGGTATGAACTTGGAAAAAAGGCCGGCGTTCCCGCGACCGTCGTGCGCGCGATTGAACTTGGCGATGATGTGCCGCTGTCGCATTTTCAAGCAGTCGTTGAGGCTCTTGGGCTGACGATGGAGCTCGTCGAGCAGTCGTGAAGCAGTTCGCTCTCCTCTGGTTTCGCCCGGGGGCGAAGACGTGCTAGAATCTTGCCGGTTCGCATTTCGAGCGTCCTCGAACCTGCCCATTTGGCCCCACTTTGCGCTTTCCACTTCCCGCCATTAGAACCCGCCATGACTGATCGACTGCACGACAACGACTTGGACGCTCTGCGCCGCTGCCATGAGGCGTATGGTCGGATTCGCAGCGAATTGTCGAAGGTGATCGTGGGCCAGGAGCAGGCGGTCGAGCAGGTGCTCACGGCGATGTTCGCCGGCGGACACGCACTCTTGGAAGGAGTGCCGGGACTGGCGAAGACGCTCCTCATCAGCTCGATCGCCCGCTCGCTGCACCTGTCGTTCAAGCGAATCCAGTTCACGCCCGACCTCATGCCCAGCGACGTGACCGGGGCCGAAGTGATCCAGGAGGATCCCGAGACGCACGAGCGGGCGTACAAGTTTTTGCCGGGACCGCTGTTTGCGAACATGATCCTGGCGGATGAGATCAACCGCACGCCTCCCAAGACGCAGGCGGCGATGCTGGAGGCGATGCAGGATCGGCAGGTGAGCGCCGGCGGCGTGATGCACACGCTGCCTCGTCCGTTCTTCGTGCTGGCGACGCAAAACCCGCTGGAGCAGGAAGGCACCTATCCGCTGCCCGAGGCGCAGCTCGACCGCTTTCTCCTGTACATCAGGGTCGATTATCCCAGCGGGGCCGAGGAGTGGGAGATCGCCCGTCGCGTGACCGGAGGCGGTTTGGGAGAGATCGAGGCGATCATGAGCGGCGAGGAGATCATCGAGATGCAGAAGCTGGTGGCCCGCATCCCCGTGAGCGACCAGGTGCTGGGCTACGCATGGGCGCTGGTGCGGGCCAGCCGGCCCAACACCCGCGAGGCGCCGGAGTTTGTGAACAAGTGGCTGCAGTGGGGCGCCGGCCCTCGCGGCGTCTTGACGCTCATCAGTTGCGCCAAAGCCCGCGCGATGCTCCACGGCCGCGAGCACGCCAGCGCGGCCGACGTGCAGGCGGTCGCCAAGCCCGCCCTGCGTCACCGCATCGCCGGCAATTACGCCGCCCAAGCCAACGGCTTCGACAACGAGCAACTGATCGAGATGCTGATGCAAGAAGTTCCGGCGGATTGCGTGTACGAGAAACCGGCTGCGTGAATTAGGTAAACGATGTGGGAAGACCCGATTGTGGCCGAAGTGCGACGAGTTCGCGAGGAGTTGTCGGCCAAGTTCGATTTTGACCTCGCGGCGATTTTTGACGACCTTCGGACTCGTCAAGCTGCGGTCGGCGACCGCCTCGTTCGACCGCCGAGCGACGAGTCTACGCCGCCAAGGCCAACGGCTTCGACAACGAGCGACTAACTTGCTAATGGCTGCCAGCTCTTGGCGGACGGCGGCTGTTGGGCGAGCGACCACGTCGCGATCCAGTCGTCCCACGCGATGCGGCTCGGCTCGCATGTCAGCGGGCCGTGAGTTTGCTCGACGCCGGCGCGTTGGAAGAGGCCGGCCAGCGCTGCCGCGAAGGCAGCGCGCTGGGTGGAGTCGAGCGAGTCGAGCCAGCCGGCTCGCGTCACGGTCCCGCGGAGTCGGCCGGAGTGCTCTTCCCAGCTCATTCGAGCGGGTTCGGCGTCTTCGCCGCAGCGGCGGATTTCAACGTCGATGCGGTTCGTGGCGGCGTGGACCTCAGCGACTTGAAGAGCCCCCCGGGGGACCAGGTCGGACTCGTAGAGCAACTCCAACAGCTCGCGCTCGACGAATCGCCGGACCGCTTCCTCGGCGTGGTCGATGTTCGTCCGCTTGCGGCTGACGGCCTTCCAGTCGCCCGTGCGCTCCGCCTTGCGGGCGGCTCGCCGCAGGGAAGCGAACGCCTTGGGGAGCGTGCCGGAGTGAAAGCCCGGCCGCAACAGGCGGGTCATCGTCTCGCCATGATGTCCGATCGACGAGGGACGCAACTTGCGAGGGCGATTCGCCGCGTACAGGCGCCAATTCTCTTTCAGCTCCCACACCAAGAAGCCGAATACGCCGGGGATCAGCCAGATCGTGGTCCAGACCAGCGTGTTCGCCTCCGCCCGGCCGATATAGGGCGTGAACTGCTGCACGAACACCGGTCCCGTGGGAAGGATCAGCTTGTGCGACACGGTGACGACGGGGAAATGCTTGATCGGGTTGATCTGCGGCTCCACCAAGAGCGTAAACACGAATACGACGATGTAAGCGGCGAAGAACCAGATCACGCCCCCCACCGCCTTGACGCCTTGCGACCAGCGGCTGTCGCCGGCGCGGAACCGCAGCCATTCATCTACGGTGTAGATGACCCGCTCCAACCCGACGAAGAGCGCGCGGAAGGCGTCCATCGTCCATTGATACAACGCGGCGAAGACCCGCATCCGCAATTCGTGCCACCCCCGGGCGAAGAGATCCGCCAGCCACTCCACGACGAACCGGCCCACCGGCGAGTTGAGAAAGATCACGCTCGCCAGAAAGATCTCCAGCCCCAGCCTCCCGCTCCAGGGAGGACCGACTGCCCGCAGCGGCAGCCAGATCAGAAACGTCAAGAGGACCGGCCGCAACAGGTAAGCTCGCATCGCGGCATAGACCTGGCTGTTCAGGATGCGCTGCACAAAGGAAGAGCGGACCAGCCGGGCCGGCAGCTCGATGAGCAAACGTCGCCCCGCGTCCCAAGCCCGGCGGATCAACGCCGCGCTCCATTCGCGAAAACCCGCGTTGTGAATCAAAAGCAAGATCGCCACGCCGAGCAACATGACGCCGGTGAGAAAAAACCAGTCTGGCCCAGCCGCGGCGGTCGCCTCCAATGAATCCTTCGCTTCGGCCCCGTGGCCGTGACCGCCGAGCGATTCGGCGACGTGCCGACCGAACTCCAGCGCCAGGTACGCCCCGCCGAACGGCACGGCGACGTACTGCGTCAGCCAGCGTCCGGCGGGCGTGCCGAACGCCAGCGAGCTGAGCGTTTGCGGCCAGCGCAGATACACCGCGCCGCGACGATAGACGCCGTCGAGCGCGCGGCTCAACTCCCGGTCCGCCCCCAACAGCCGATCGCCTACGATCAAGTCCCGCGGTCCGGAAACGTCGGGAAGCTTCAGATCATTCTTCGACAGCGCGTCGCGCAAATCGCCCATATTCAAATAGCCGCGCTCCACCACGCGGTCGAGCAGCTCCTCGATGAGCTTACGGCGGGCGACGCGCTCCGGAATATTCTCAGGGATCAGCCCCACCTCGTCAAAAATTTGCGTCACCACCGGGCGGGTCCGCTCGCGGAGCCGGTGCTCCACGCGATGCAGCGTTTCGCTTAAGAGCGACAACAGCCGCTCGCGCTCTTCGGTCCCGATCCGGGCCGCGCCGGTGCGGCGATGCGCGGTGCGAAGACGCCGCGAAATCAACGCCTCGCGAAGCACGGGCAACGAGCGACGCAGCGGACGCCGGCCTTGTCCGCGCACCCACTCGATCAGATCGAGCTTGAACACGCCCCGCTCCTGCTCGACGCAGACTTTTTGCAGGTCATACAGCAGCCGGGCTTCGTTCGACCAATACCCCTGTGCGGCGGGCGCCAGAAGCGGCATCAGCGCAGACAGCCATCGTTCGGCGTCTTCCGACGACAGCTCCAACGCGTTCTGTAGCCGATCGACGACGCACGCTAACTCTCGCTCCGCCTGGTTCCGAGCGGCGTCTTTGTCTGGCGGCGATGCAACGCGGGCGGCTCGCATCTGCCAGATCGCCGCCTTCACGCCGTTGCCGTCCGCCGAGGCGCGGTTCGCCTTCGCCTGAAGCCTCTCGAAGCGTGCGGGTGACGCCGAAGAAGGCGCCTGGACGGCCGCCGACGAGGCGGCGCCGCTCGGCCGGGCAAGCTGTTCCACCGAGGCGCCGTCGGGGGCCGGGGCGCCGGGCAGCCACGTCGCCTGGAACAGCGAGGCATGATCGATGTCCTGGCGAACCAGCCGGTCGATCTCGCTCCAATCCCGCACCGCGGGGAAGTACACCGGCAGCTCGCGCTCCGCAAAATAGCGGAGCTCCAGGTGGACCGCGGCGAACTCGATGTACGTTTCCAGATCGTTCGGCTCGGGAAAAAGAAAATCGTCTTGGAGCAGCACCGTGCGAATCTCGGCGAACTCGACGGCGCCGATCGCCGCCCGCCGCTCGGCCGCACAGTTGTCGGGCGACGCGCATTGCGCGATTCGCTGTTCCAACGCGGAATGAACGCGAGCGTGAAAAAGGAGCCGCCAATACTGATGGAGCGTTTCTTCGCCGCGGCCGAGAACGAGCTCCTCCTCGTCGGCCGGCTTGGAGAGGAGGATTACCGTCGAGGGCAACTCCGCCCCGGGGGGCAGCTCTAATTCGGACCAATCCACGAAAGCCAACAGCCGTTCGCGATCCACGACGTAGCACTTGCGGTGCGGGACCAGCAGCCCCAGTCCCGGCAGACGACGGTCGAGGCGGATGACGCGGCGCAAAATGCGCGGCTCGATCAGAAGCGCCGCCGGCTCCGCCGAGTTCAGCGCCTGACGCAGTTCAACGAGCGTAATGCGATGCGGTAGGTCCATCAACGGAAAGCGATCGCGGTCGGGCGGCGGAAGTTCACACCAGCACCTGGCGGAGGAAACGCTGCGTCCGCTCGACCTGCGGATTCTCCAGCACCTGCTGGGGCGGGCCGTGCTCGATCACCCGGCCGTCGGCGAGCACCGCCACCCGATCGGCGGCCCGCCTTGCGAAGCCGATCTCGTGCGTCACCACGATCAGCGTCAGCCCCTCGGCCTTCAGCTCGGCCAGCGTGTCCAGCACTTCCGATTTTAGCTCAGGATCCAGCGCGCTTGCGATCTCGTCGCAGAGCAGGCCCCGCGGCTCCATCGCCAGCGCGCGGGCGATGGCCACCCGCTGCTTTTGTCCGCCGGAGAGCTGCCGCGGATACGCCCCGCCGCGATCCTCCAGGCCGACCCGCCGCAGCAACTCCATCGCCTGCTCGCGGGCCTCGCGTCGGGACTTTCGGAGCACCTGAATCGGCGCCTCCATCACGTTCTCCGCCGCCGTCAAATGCGGAAATAGCTGAAAGTCCTGAAAAATCATGCCGAACTTCCGCCGCACGCGGGAGGCGACTTCCCCATTTCCGCCGGCGGGAAGAACGTCAGGCCCCACGCGGATTTCGCCCGCGTCGAAGGGGGTCAGCCCGTTAATGCACCGCAGCAGCGTCGATTTCCCGCCGCCGCTGGGACCGATCAGAGCGACCGTCTCTCCGCCGTCGATATCGAGCGACACCTCATCGAGGATCGTCCGCTCCCCATAGCGCTTCGTGACGTTCTTCAGGACGATCTGATTGGGCATGGGCAGTAAGTGGCGGGTTGGAATTGATTTACGGCGCCGCTGGATCAAGCTTACTGCGCCCGCCCCTCGCCCGTCGACCGAGCGCGGCCGCCTTTCGCGTAGCAGCCGGAAAAAAACTTACGTCGTGACGCTCCGCCGACCGCGCGCCGCAACTTCCACTACCTCAGGAGCTTGCAACGCAACGCCCCGCTTCCGCGGCGACGTAACGTCTGCCCTGCCGGCCTGATATCGTTCTACAAAATGCCGCACGCTGCTGATAGCCTTGTAAAGACGCATCCGATGCCTCACACCTACCGACTGGAGCGTTCGCAATATATTCAGCGGCCGCTGGAGGAAACCTTCGCGTTCTTCGCCGACGCGGCGAATTTGGAGCGGATCACGCCGGCGTTTTTGAACTTCCACGTCGAGACGCCGCAGGACGGGCAGATCAAGGCCGGCGTCTTGATCGACTATCGCCTGCGGCTTTACGGGGTCCCGCTGCGGTGGCGAACGGAGATCGAGGTGTTTGAGCCGCCGCGGCGGTTTGTGGATGTGCAGCTTCGCGGGCCGTATCGGCTTTGGCGGCACACGCACGAATTCGCCGCCGAGAGCGAAGGGACGCGGATGACCGACTGCGTCGAATACCAGATGCCGCTGGGACCGCTGGGCGGGGCCGCCCGAGCCCTCTTTGTACGCCGCGCGCTGGAGCGAATCTTCGACCACCGCTGTGAGCAGATCGCGGCGGCGTTGGCGCCGGAGCGGACGGGCGACAGCGACCGCCGTTAGTCCATTCCCAGCATCGAACGCCAGCTTCGAGGGGCGTCGCTGCGGCTCTCGTCGCCGCGGGGCTGCGTGGGAAAGTCGTGCGCCATGAGATAGGACTTCACGCTGCTCACGAGCCGCCGGGCGCGGTCGATGGCGTCGCGGCGGCGGCGATCACGGTTCCGCCGCGGACGCACCACGACCCGGATCAGCGTGCGCGTCGCCGCCTGCGGCTTTCCTTCCGGCTCGATGCAAACCTCCGAGAACC
>JAHWKS010000306.1 GCA_019347795.1 Planctomycetota bacterium
CTCGTCCAGGACCAACAGCGGCGTCTGCGGCGCGAGCGTGGCGACCAGCGCCAGCTTCTGCTTCATGCCGGTAGACATAAACGCCACGCGGCGCGACAAGTCCAGCTCCATTCGCTCCGCCAGCCGCAGGGCCTGCTTCCGGTCGCCGCCGGGCCGCACGTGGACGAAGAAGTCGAGCACGTCCCGCCCCTTCATCCCGGGAAAGAGATGCGCCTCCCCCGGCAGATACGCGGCGATGCGATGCACCGCCACCGAATGCCGATAACAGTCCAGTGCATCGATCCGGGCCCATCCCGTCGTCGGCCGCAAAAATCCCATCAGCAGTCGCAAAAGGGTCGTCTTGCCGGCCCCGTTCGGCCCGAGCAAGCCGAACACCTCGCCCCGCTCGACCTCCAGCGTGCAGTCGTCCAGCGCCGTGACGCTGCGATACCGCTTCGTAAGACAATGCGTTTCGATGAGCACGGTGGTATTACGCGAGGGGCGCGCTCGGTTCTACCGCGCCGAGTTGTTCGAGGATCAATCGCACCGCGCGGGCGGAGACCGCCGCCGGGAGCGAGGGGGCGCCGGGCTGCTCCTGGGCCGTCTGAGTCACGTCGAGCGGAAGATGGATGAATGCGGCCTGCGTGCGATAGCCGTGTACGGCCGACAAGTGATGCGTCAGATACAGCGCGGCGTTGCACAGATATGTGCCGGCGTGGTAGGAGACTTGAGCCGGGATCGCCTCGCGACGCAGCATCGCCGCCCACCGGGCCAGCGGCAACGAAGACTCGTAGGCCACCGGTCCGCCCTCCACCAGCGGAGGCGGCTCCGCGCCCTCGGCGCCGGCCGGCCCCTGCACGTTCACGCCGATCTTCTCCAACTCAAGGCGCCCGGCGCCCGGCGCCTGCCCCAAGTGAAGAGCGAAGTCGAATCCCTCCTGCAGGTCCGCGGCCAATCGCTCCTTCACCTCCGCATAATCGACCGGATAGAGCCGCGTGACGATGTCGGCCGCGGGCGGCAGCTCCCGCGTCAACTCCATCAGCGCCAGCCAACTGGCGTTGGCGCGCCAGCGGTCGTACGGCTTAAAGGCGGTGAGGAGCACGCGGGGCATGAGCTACGGCGAATAGTAGTTGTGGCACTGCTTGAGCCGGCGGTAGTTGCGGTTCTCCCACAACCGGGGCTGATCCGGCCGCGGGTTGGCGGCCGTGTTCTCGTAGACGTGCAAGTGGTTGCCGCTGAGGACGAGGATCTCCTCCCGCCAATCGCCGGAGACGTCGGCGACGTACAGCCGGTCGGCCTCGTTCTTGAATACCAGCACGAACCGGCCGCTCAACGGCTCGAACAGACTCACGTCGCCGCTGGTGTGTCGCTCTTTGGCGCAGGCAAGCTGCTACGGCGAGCCGGTCCAGTCGATGGTGTGGATCACTTCCACTCCGCTGGCGGTCCAGCCGTCGGGCGAAAAATCATCGAGAGCGTAATCGAACACGACCTCGCCGCGGGAGTCGAAGACGAACGGCTTCTGATGCTCGTTGTAGCGGGACCGGCACCAGATGAAGATCTCGTCGGCGCCCTTCTTGAACCGCCCCACGGCGGCGTTCTGCGGCTCCTGCCGGCGGAAATGCTCTCGCCAGATCACTCCGTCGCGACTGAGAAGCTGCACGTAGTTGGACCCCTCTTCAAGCAGCACGACTTCCAGCCCCTCGATATCCGGGCGCACGTCGGCCGCAAACACGCTGTCCATGTGGCCGCGGTACTCGGCGGCGCGGACCAGGAGTTGTCCCTCCGGCGAATAGAGCGTCTCGCCGAGGACTTCATCCCGCCCGTCGCCGTCAAGGTCGGCCAGCCGGGCGCCGTTGTGGGCGCAACTGGCGAAGTGGTCGGTGGTCCACAGCGGCTTACCGCCGGCGAGAAGCTCGTCGGCGGCATACGCAGCCAGATACCGCCCCGTGCGGTAGCCGTCTTTGTTGGTGGCCTGGAGCAGCAGGTCGCGATCGCCTTTGCCGCGGAAGTCGGCGATAATGGCCAGCTCCCATCGCTCCGCGCCGGAAGGAACCGGCGGCCGGGCAGTCGCCTTCTCGCGACCGGTGGCGCCGTCTGCGACGTGCAGCACGCCGTCGCGCGTGAGGAACACGACTTCCGTGCGGCCGTCGCCGTCGATATCGCCGGCCGCGACTCCGGGACCGTGATGTCCAGGCAGTCCCTGGCTTTCACTTTGACCGCCGACCACGAGATCGGCTTGGTGAATCCAGAGCTTCTCTCCGCTGCCCGCGTAAACGCCAAGATGCCCCCGCACGGTTGCGAGGATGTCCGGCCGGCCGTCGTCGTCGACCTCGGCGACCAACAATCCGCCGGCGGTGTCTTCGTTGCCCCGGGGCGCCGGCAGCTCCAGTTCGATAACCGTATGCTTCACCTCGCCGGCGCTGGACAGGCCGACCATGAAAAACAGCGACACACAAACCGCGCTGATGGTTGATGAATGCATCCGCTCACCTCGCTTGCTCGACCGGTAAAGTTTAAGACGAGCATACAGCGGATGGCGCCCGCTCGCGAGCAGGGGCGTTGCCGAACTCTGATCGGCCTTGCGCTGGATCAAGTTAAGATTTGAACAGGAGTTTCCATGAAGGGACTTCGCCCCAAGGCATGAAAATAGGGTTAGGATGATGGTCGTCGAGGCGGATCGCGTGCGAAGGTCGTTTTGTTTGCTGGTGCTTGGAGCCCGGACAGGAGTTTGATCTGGACACCGTGGAGCGCCCCAGACTGTTGCGTTCGAGCACGCGGGAGAGATTTCTCAAGTAGCCGGTGTCTGCCGCGATTCGCCGCTTTGGGGAGGTACGTGTCATGCATCCCGTCTACTCGATCTGCTGTGGTCTGGACGTTCACAAGCGTACGGTGACTGCGTGCCTGCTGCGAATCGGGCGCCGAGGCCAAGTCACGCGAGAGACGCAAACTTTCGAGACGACGACTTCGCAGTTGTTGGCTTTGGCCGACTGGCTGACCGCCAACGGCTGCGAACACGTCGCGATGGAAAGCACCGGCGTGTATTGGAAGCCGGTGTACAACATCCTGGAGGGAGTTTGCCAGGAAGTGATGCTGGTCAACGCCCAGCACATCAAGAATGTGCCGGGCCGCAAGACGGACGTGAAGGACGCCGAGTGGATCGCGGAACTGCTCTCCTGCGGATTGTTGCGCGGGAGTTTCATTCCTCCGCGCGAGATCCGCGAACTGCGGGACCTGACTCGCTATCGCAAGACGCTCATTGAGCAACGGGCCGATCAGTGTAACCGTATCCAGAAGCTGCTGGAGGATTGCAATGTGAAGCTCGCCAGCGTGGCCACCGATATCCTGGGGGTGAGCGGCTGGGCCATGCTCAATGCGATCGCCGAGGGGGAATCGGATCCCCAGAAGCTGGCGGAGTTGGCGCGTGGGCGCATGCGAAAGAAGATCCCGCAGTTGGTCCAGGCGCTTAACGGCGTGTTGCGTGATCATCAGCGCTGGCTGTTGCGTCAGCAGTTGAACCATGTGCGCCACCTGGAGCAACAGATCGGGGAGCTGACTCAGCGGATCGAGCAGGTCTCGGCTCCTTTTTTTCCGCAGTTGGAGAAGCTGAGCCAGATTCCCGGCGTGAGTCGCCAGCTGGCGCAGACGATCGTAGCTGAGATTGGAGTGGACATGCGGCAATTTCCTTCGGCGGCGCACTTGGCGAGTTGGGCCAGCATCTGTCCCGGCAATCGCCAGAGCGGCGGAAAACGTCAAAGCGGCCGCACCCGTCGCGGAAGCCGGTGGCTCAAGGCAGCACTCACGGAAGCCGCCTGGGCCGCCTCGCATACGCGCAACACCTACTTGGCGGCGCGATACCCGAATCTGGCGCGTCGCCGCGGCCGCAAACGGGCCGTGCTGGGAGTCGGCCACACCATCTTGAAGATCGTCTATCATCACTTGGCAAATCCCGACGCCGAATACACCGACCTCGGCTTGGACTACCATGCTCCGCCTTCGAAGGAGCAATTGGCCGCTAAACTTCTGCGCCAACTCGACAAACTGGGTTTCAAGGTCGCTATCGAAACCGCCGCGTGACGTGCCACCCAAGTTATTTTCGGGAGAGCGAACAGAGGCAACGGAGGAGAGCCTCGGTTTGCTCTGTTCGGGCGCGTAAAACAATAACCTTTACAACTTCGCGAGTGAAGCTCTACGATGAAGCGTTGCCTTTGATTGGACGTACTGAGGCGATTTGCGTGTTAGATTGATCATTGCTTTGCGTCTGTTGTGGCCGCGGGCGCTTGTTGCGCGAGTGGCAGCATGGAAGCAATCGATGAATTGCGCCAGCGGTGGCGAGTCTTTATGCCGCACTTGAACGAACGGCGCCCTCGCGGTGATCGCCGACGACGTTCACCAGCGACCATCACTCGTCGCCAAAGTGAATTAGTCCCGGGTCGCGGCGCTGGCGTCGAGGGAAACGGGCTGGACCTTCATCAAGGAGGCGAGTACTTCCTTCACCACGGTCGCGGGAATGGCGAAGCTGGCCACTCGGCCGGCGCGGGCGATGTTAATCCCCACCGCGTGGCCGTTGAGATCGACGATCTGGCCACCGCACTCGTGCGGCTGAAGGACCGTGTCGTGCTGGAAGACCGAGGGGAAGCCGGCCCGCCGCTTGCTCAGGGCGCCGCCGAGATGGTTCTGGAACTCGTGACGGTTCACTTCGCCGTCATCGGGGAGCGGGCCGAGCATCGCCTCGATGTTCACCTCCTCGTCGCCGCGGCGGACCGTCAGCCGCACCACGTCGCCCGGCTGGAAACGCCCGATCCGCTGGATCAGCGACTCGCGCGTCTGCACTTCCGCGCCGTTCACGCCGACAATGAGGTCCCCCACCTTCAACTCCGCCTTCTCGGCCCCGCTGCCGGGCATGATCTCGTCAATACGCGGACCCACGTCGGCTTGCGCCAGCAGCACGCCGAGGATCGGCCGGATGGCCGCGATGCTGCGAGCCGCCGCACTGAGCACGCCGATCGAAAGAGGATCTTCGCCCAAACCCGGCGTCGCCAGCCAGCTCCCCACGGGCGTGTCGCTCTGGTCGGTCCACACCACCGGAGTCAGGCCGTCTACGTTGATTTTGAGCAACGCCAGGTCATGCTCTTTGTTGACGCCGATCAGCTCGGCCTCGTACCGGCGGTTGTCGCGCAGCTTGCAGACCGTCTTTCCCTTGAGGTCGCTGGCCTTGGTCAGAATATAGCCATTGGCCGCGACCACAGCGCCCAGGCCGGTCGTCTCGTGATCGCAGATGATCTCCACCGTGGACTTCCCCGGATCGGCCACCACCTCGCGAAAGGCGTGCACGACGGTGGTGTGGCGGCGTTCGTACTTCCCCGGCGGACGCTCCGTAGCGAAACGTCTCCTCAGCATCCGCCAGGGGGCAAAGTCAAAGCTGCTCTCCGGGAGCGCCTCATTTCTCGGACTCTGCGGCTCGTCGGCGCCGGCAGGCGCCAATCCGAAGGCGAGCAGCGCCGCCAGGACGAATAAGACTAAGCTACCGCGGAGGAAAGTCGCACGCTGCAACATGAGCAATCCTTTCCGGTCAATCGATGGTAATGCTATTCACGCCGGCCGACCTCGAGGGTCAGCCGAACCGACATTTCCTGGCCGTCCACCTGCCGGAGGACTTCCACCTCAACCTCTTCGCCGGGCCGGCTAGCCTGCACGAGCCGGGCCAGCGAGGCGAAATCCGCGACCTCGCGGCCGTCGAACTTCACGATCACGTCTCCGACCTCGATCCCCGCTTCTTCCGCGGGCGTGTCGGGGTAGACCTCGACGATGCGAGCTTCCTGCGAATCGGGATCGCCCATCACGCCGATGTACGGTCCCGAGCCGGGAAAGCCCCACGACTCGCCGGCGGCGAGCCGCTCCCAAGTTTCCTTGTACGTCGCGATGGGAACGTGAATATTCGCCGTCAGCGGTCCGCCGATGCGGCTATGGATGGCGATCACCCGGCCCTGCATGTCGAACAGCGGCCCGCCGGAGTCCCCCCCGACCAGCGTGCAGTCGGTCTGGATGACGTCGTCGTCGATGTCAAGGATGCGACCCATCCGCAGCACCGGACGTCGGCCGGTTTCGAAGCCGCCGGGGTGCCCCAAGGCCAGCACCCATTGCCCCTTGCGGAGCTGCGACGAGTCCCCCATCTCGACCTCCGGCCAATCGCCTTCGCCGGTGATCTGCATCAGTCCCGAGTCGATGCCGACGTCCAGGCCCAAGCTCTTGCCGCGGACCGTTCGTCCGTCGTGCAGGATGAACACCGCGTCGCGATTGGGAGCGCCGATCACGTGACCGGCCGTGAGCACGTAGCCGTCTTCGATAATCACGCCGCTGCCGTGGGCGGGGCCGACGCGCACGCCGACGGTGCTCTTCTGCAGTTGCTCGGTGAGGCGGAGCACATGGTCCTGCATCGCCCGCAGGTCCGCGAGCGTCTCTGGGGCCCCTCCCTCGAAGATTTTCTGAAGACGCTCATCCAGCGGCGGGGCGGGAGCTTCGACGGCCGACGCCGCGGGAGCGTCGTCAGCCAGGGCCCACGCGCCGGAGAACGGAATCAACCCGGCAAGCGCGACCCCGAAGGCGATCGCCCGCCAGGCGGAGAAATCAAATAATTTCAAGACGCCTTCTCCTCAGTTGTCGAAATGCACCGTACGGAAAGGGGTCGGGCACGGGGGCACGGACGGGGTCGGGAGTCTTTTTCGGCAAACGCGGTCAGCCACTTGGCACACATAACGGCCGAAAAAGACTCCCGACCCCTTCCCGGCCGGCCTTCCCAAGCGCTGTGG
>JAHWKS010000307.1 GCA_019347795.1 Planctomycetota bacterium
CGCCTTCCTCGTCCTCGCCGAAAGTGATCACCGGCATGTTCTTCAGCGAAAGCGACTCGGAAGGCGGAATCAGGTAATTCGCCCGGACCTGCTTCGACTGGTAGTCGTAGTCCAGCGCCCAGACCAGGCCGGAGACGTAGTCGGCGTAAACATACATCCCCGCAAGCTGCGGGGCTTTCTTGCCGCGGTAGACGTTGCCGCCGGTGATCGACTTGCCGAGATCGTGGTGGTACTCCCACACGGGATCGATCATATCGGGCCGCGGCCGGCCGCCGTTCACCGCCGCGCCGTCCTTGGGGACGAACGGATGGGCCGCCTCGCGCACGTTCCAGCCGTAGTTGCCGCCGCGGACGATCAGGTTGATCTCCTCCCACAGGTTCTGCCCCACGTCGGCCGCCCACAGAACGCTCGTCTTCTGATCGAAGTCCATCCGCCACACATTCCGCAGCCCGTAGGCCCAGATCTCGCCGCGAGCGTTGGGCCGGCCGACGAAGGGATTGTCCTTGGGAATCGCATAGCTGAGCCCCGGATCTTTCGAGTCGATGTCGATCCGCAAAATCGAGCCGAGCAGCGTCTCCAGATTCTGTCCGTTCCCATGCGGGTCGTTCGCCGCCCCGCCGTCCCCGAGGCCGACATAGAGGTAGCCGTCGGGTCCGAACACGATCGTCCCGCCGTTGTGGTTCCAGAACGGCTGCGGGATGCGGAGGACTTCCTCCTCAAAGTTTGGATCCGCCCGATTCGGATCATCCGCCGAAACCCGGAACCGCGAGATGACCGAGGTGTGCGGCTCATCGGTGGTGGTGTAGTAGAGGAAGAACTCGCCGTTCTCCGCGTACTTCGGATGGAACGCCATTCCCAGGAGGCCTTCTTCATTCTCCTTCTCCTTGTAGACCACCTTGCGGCGGAGATCGAGGAAGGTCTCGACGTCGCCGGCGGTCACATCCTGCCGGTTGGGGAAAACCTGGATCAGTCCCTGCTGAACGCACGCGAAGAGCCGCCCCGAACCGTCGCCGGCATGGGTCAGCACCACGGGCCGGGTCAGCTTGAGGTTAGGAAACGCCCGCTCCACGACAACGCTGGGATGCGGCTTCGTCTCCACGCCCCGAAAAGTCTGGGCCTGCGAAGCCCCCGCCGCCAGAGGAAGTATGCAGGCGGCAACGCCGGCGACAATCTTGTTCATGAATCACCTGAAGAAAGAAATGAAAACCCGATGCAGAGCAGTGTAGTCGGAGCAAGTGGATTGCTCCACCGGTCCTTGCCTCATCCGTGGGTCGGCTTTGCCATCCGTGGTTTCTTTCCGCCGAGGCGTCACTCATCCGCGAGCCACTTGTTCAGTTCGCGGCGGAGCTTTTCGAAGGTGAGGGGGACTTGGGGGATGAGCGCGTCCACGTGGATCTGGCGGTCGCGGTTGTAGACGCGGTCCAGGGCGTCGTCCACTTCTTCTTCCAGCGACGCCAGCCAGGGAGGCGTGTCGAGCCCGACGCCGGAGGGCTCCCGCGTCAGCTCCGATACGTCGGCTTCCAACTGCTCGAACGCCGCGGAGGGCTTCGATTCGTTGGCGTCGCGGAGGGCCGGCTCGACCAACGCGCAGATGCGGTCGATCACCATCGGGCGGGTGAACCGTTCGTTGATGCGGTCCGCCACGGTCGGCATGCGCATCGCGTATTTCTTCTGGAGCTGCGCGAGGGCGGCGAGGTATTGGTGCGTCTTGCCTTGGATTTCGCGGGTGAGCGCCTCTCGCCAGCGGTGCGCCGCCTCGAGCCGGCCGCGGCGAACCAGGATGTCGTGCGCCAGCACCACGGGCTTGAGGTTCCACGCCACGCGGTCGTATGCGGTGCGGAGGCGGAGGAAGTCGAGCAGCGTGTAGAGCATCTCGCCGCGGTCGGACTGGGTGGTGGTGCTGTTGTAATCGCGGTACTCGCCGTAGTTCTCGATGACCGCCTCCAGCACCTTGTTCAACTGCTCGGCCGCCTGCCGCCGGGAAATCTTCGTTCCCAGGTCGTGCAGCAGCTTCAACTCGCCTTCCCAGAGCGGGTCCTCGGCGATCTGCGCCAGCCAGGCCTCGGCGCCCTGGTGCAGGATGGCGCGGATATTCCCCAAGTTCAAGAACCGCTGCGTGAAGAGATCGCCCCCGTACTTCTTGATGAAGCTGACCAGCTTGTCCCACTCGCGGTCGTCCTGCACCTTTTCGAGGACCGAGAGCCGCAAGGTCTGGCTGTGGGCCATCCAGCTTTCCAGCAGCGAGCGGGTGAGATCCTCCAGACAATCCACCAGCGCCGCGTCGCTGGCGGCCGCGGCGGACTTCGGCGCGCCCCAGGCGCTGGCGGCCGTGACCAGGCACTCCACCAGCGACCGGTATCCGATGCGGAACAGCTCATCGAACTCCGTCACGGCGCCGGGACCGACGGGATTGTTCCGCTCCATCTCGCGTGCGGTTTCGATCAGCCGCCGCGTCTCGGTCAGAAGTCCCAGCCGCGGCAGCCAGGCCAGCAGATCCTGAATCATCCGCTGCCGCACGCGTGCGGCGACGATCTGACAAGGATTGCCCCCCTTGGAAAGCGGAATGTACAACAGGGCCCGCGGCTCGAGCGACCGGAGCAGCTCGCTCCAGTGCTTCCGGGCCGCCTTTGGCTCGCCGCGGAGGATGCCGCCGAACACGGCGATGGCGCGGCGCTGATCGAGGTCCCATCCCGGCGACTCCGAGAGCGACGACGCATCGGCCCCCAGCGCGCACGACGCCGCCAGCAGATGCCGGCCGGCGTCCACCGTCTCCGTCACGGCGGCCATCACCCGCTCCAGCAGCGTCTCTTTGATGACCCGTTGGCGGTCGTACTCGACCATCGAGTCGTGATCGCCCGCAGGAGACGCCAGCGCGAAGTGATCGATCACCTCAAGTAGCGCCAGCAGGTCGCGGCGGTTCTTCTCGGCCTGCGAGACCCAGCGCGTGAGCGACTCCAGGCGGCGTTTTTTCTCGTCGGCGCCCGCCTCCTTCATCTCGTCCGGCCGCACGGCCAGCAGGGCCGCGAGACCCCACATCCGCGCCAGCCCGACGTGGAACGCGAGCCGTTCGGCGATGCGGCGGGACTCTTGCTCCAGCTCGTCGTCGGTCGCTTCGCCTTCATCGAAGACGTCGCCTTCCTGGCCGTCGGCGGTGCTGTCGATGTAAACCATCTCCTCGTAGGCGGCGCTGAAGAGGCCTTCGTCGTCGTCCTCGTCGTCTTCCATCGGCAGCGGAAAATCGGACGGCTCATCCGCGTCCGCAGGTTCGGGCGACAACTCAAAGGCGGGGACTTCCCAAAATGCCTCGCCGTTGGCTTCCAGGTAGTCGAGGAACTTTCGTGTCAGCGGCCACTCGGCCGACTCGCGCAGCCACCGCTCCGCCAGGCCGTGAAAGGAGCAGTCGGCCTTTTCCAGCCCGATCGTCTCCGCGTGGCTGAGCCAGTGCACCAGGAGCGCCATCGCGGCCACGAAGTCTCCCTTGTCCAGCACGGCGTCGATTACCAGCGAGTACGCCTGCGGCGAGTCGAACCGCTCGGCGTGGGGCGCCCAGAACGCCACGTTGCCCGCCTCGGCGCCTCCCTTGTGCCAGAGGTTAAGCACGTCGGCCACGTGCTCGGCGGCGCGGTAGAGGTTTTGCGCGTCCACCGCTTCCACGCTGCTCACCTCATGGGCGGCGAACTGGCGCCACCACTCCGCCATCTCGCGATACTGCGTCGCCACGCTCCGGCACAGGGGCTGGTTGTCCACTGCCGCCGCCTCGCTCCAGACCCGCGACGCCAGCGCGAAGATATCTTCCATCAACAGCACCAGCTCATCGGCGCGATGATCATGGATGCTGTTCTCCAGAGCCGGGAAGAGGCTGAAGTTGGCGTCGAAGCCCAGGATGCTCCAGGGGTCGATCACCGCCCCGCACTGAATCGCACGATGAAGCAACTCCATGATCTCCGGCAAGAGCCGAAACGCCGAATCGAGGTCCCCCTTCTCCAGCGACTTGTGCCCGGCGGTGAGGCGGCAATCGATCTGGCACAACATGCGGGCCGAGGCGGTGGGGGCGATGTTCGCCTCGCGCTCGGCGGCGTCGAAGTAGCCCATGCGGGCGTACAGCTTGGCCAGGTGGATGTGCTCGAGCTGCGCCGCCCGCCGCCGCGCGAGTTGCGCGTTGAGGTGCTGCCGGGCGCCGCCGAAGGGCTGCCGCAGCTCGGCCGCTTCTTTCTTCAGCCGCTGTGCATGGGCGCCGTTCACTTTGGCGAACAGCCGCTCGTAAAACGCGTCGCGATTGGCGGCGATCTCCGGCAAGAGCGTCCCCAGGGTGGTTTCCGAATCGTGCGAGTCCGGCCCGCTCCCGCTGATCCCCGACGCCATCAAGATCGTGCCCGCCAGCACCGCCGCCGCCTCGAAGAGCCGCTCCTGGTGGGGCAAGTCCGACGGCTGATCGATCCGGTCCATTAAGGCGTCGAGCGTCACCTGCTGAACGACGAACCGCCGGTACTTCCCGCGGTTGTCGATCAGGTGCGGGTCCCACTGCCCAAAGTGATAGTTCGGCCGCTTGTTCACCGGATGGTCGAAGTCGTACGCCCGCGGATCGAAGGCCAACTCATCCAGCAGCTTCGGATCGAAGTAGGCGTCTTCAAGCAGGTCTTCATCGGTCGATTGCAAGAGCTCCAGCGCCTGGCGGACGACCTGCTCATGCGGGCCGACCGAGACGCCGGCGCCGCGGATATAGAGCGGGACCGGCCGCACCCATTCCCGCGGATACGGCTCATGCCGCTGCGACTCCAGCACCGGCACGGGACGATGGCCGAGGTAGTCGTTCAGCGAGCGGACGGCGCCGGTCGTGATGCGCTCTTCCTCGCTCCACGGCGCCCCTTGGGCGAGGACGGCTTCGAAGATGCGGCCGAGGAAGAAGGGGAGCAGCAGATCGTCGGGCCGCTGATGAAAGAGTAAGTCGCGATGGAACTCGAAGTAGCCGGGGACGACGCGGCTTTCCACCAGGTCCAGCACCGCCGCCGCTTGGGAGCAGTCGCGGAAGGCGTCGGACGAGCCGCACAGCTCCTCGAGCGAACTCCGCAGCAGGGCGAGCGTGCGCCGCCAGGGCGCCGCCGGTTCTTCGTCCTTCGTCGGGCTGGTCTCAACCCAGGAGTAGACGGAATTCAGCTCGCCGAGAAACTGCGGGTCGGTGGCGCCGGAGGAGAAATTGAGGTAGCCCAGCAGCTTTTGGATGGTTTTCTGATGTTCGGCGCTGAGCTTACAAAAATCCATGGACGCCGACTCCGGCACATCGCAGCAACGGTCTTTCCTCCGTTATCGTAGGCGGCGCCGCCGAAATGGTCTATGGGTTGTCGCCGAGGCCGGGGGTGGATTCCACGGCGGCACAATGATTCCCGGCACGATGGGTGAACCGTGCATCGCGATGCCTCGGGGCTCCTCGGCCGGCTGCATGAATCGGAGCCGTTTCGTGCGGAAGCCTGCGACGGCATGCCGCGCCGCAATTGGCGCCGGGGGGTCAAATACTACTCGAAGTAGAGCGGCGCCCACGTCCCCGCGACGATCACGACGAGACCGAATCCGAGCGACAATCCTGCCACGGATACCCTGAGCCATTTGCGAACCCGCACGAAGTGCGCGAGCGATCCTGCGGACTCCCACGCGAGGAAACTGCTCGCGGCCAGCACAAGGGAATTCCACTCCGCGCCTGCGATAGACAGGACGTCCTCGAACCAGGTTGTGAAGACGACCGTTGACCACAGAACTGCGCCGATGACCGCGGCGGCCGCGGAAGGTTGACCGCGCAAAAGCGCGGCCGATGCCGGAACTGCGAAGAAAAGTAGAATGGCGCCGATCCAAATGGCGCGTCCGGCGGCCTCCTCAGCGGGTGAGCGAAAGCTGCAAAGGTTCAGCGCCGACGAGGCGCTGCGGAGGAGGGGCACAATGCCGGAGGCGAGAAGACAAAGAACGCCCGCGGCCGCAGTGTCGAAGGCAATCATTGGCTTCCGTCTGGCGAAAATCAATCCGACGGCTACAAGAAGTCCGCCGAGCGTAGCGACAGTTGAGTTAACGCCGAACCATGCTCGAACGCCGAACAGGATGCAAACAGCCGTAATGACAGTCATCAGTTCAGTGAGCGTGAACCGTGCGAATGACGGCTGGGAGTCGCCCTGGCGCCCGTCGATCGCTGTACCCCGATTTGTCATGGCTATGTCGGACGCGCCGCACGGTCGGAGACATCCGAGGCTTTACGGCTTACTTCCATCGGCGCCGCCGAGCAGATCTTTGACGACTTTGAGGGAGACGGCGGTCCACAGGGCGTGCTGCAAGGATTGCAGTCGCTTGATCGATTTGATCTTTTGCACGGCCGGCGCCAGCGCGGCGCCCTCGTCGCCGAACTTCTGCTTTAAGCCATCGGCGATTGCCTCCCGCAGGGCTTCGCGTTTGCCCTCCTGCTTGCCTTCCTGCTTGCCTTCCTGTTTCCCTTCTTCGCGTCCTTTGTCGATCAGATACTTTTCCGTACTTGTGAAGACGGGCATTTGTCTTTCCTTCTCAAATTGATGTATCTCGTCCCAAAAATTTCGTGTCAGCTCGCGCGGAAGATCGAGCAGCCAGTCGATCACGCGGAACATCTGGCGGATGTTCTCCGCCGTCAATCCGCTGCCGAGGAGGTTCTTCGCTAATCGCACCTTTCCCGCGCGGCGGGCGGCGGGATCACCCCGCGTCGCCAGGCTCTGCAGATGCGCCAGCACCACGAGAGCGAATGGGGTTTTGTGC
>JAHWKS010000308.1 GCA_019347795.1 Planctomycetota bacterium
TGTCGCCCGAGAGCGCCGAGATGACGAAGTACGTCGCCAACGCGTTGTTGGCGACCAAGATCAGCTTCATCAACGAGATGGCGAACCTCTGCGAGCGGCTGGGCGCCGACGTGGACGCCGTGCGCCGCGGCATCGGGCACGATCGCCGCATCGGCTTCGCGTTCCTCTTCCCCGGCGTCGGCTACGGCGGAAGCTGCTTCCCCAAAGACGTGCGGGCGCTGGAGCACCTCGCCCGCCGGGTCGGCCTGGAGCCGCAGATGCTCGCAGCCGTGGATGCGGTGAACGAGCGGCAAAAGCACGTGCTGGTGGAAAAGGTGGAAGCCTGCTTCGGCGACGAGCTCTCCGGCAAGACGATTGCCGTGTGGGGACTGGCGTTCAAACCCAAAACGGACGACATCCGCGAGGCGCCGGCGCTGGTGTTGATCGAGCACCTGCTGAAGCGCGGAGCGCGGGTCGCCGTGCACGATCCGGAAGCGATGGACAACGTCCGCGCGATCTACGGCGACCGCCTCGCCTACGCCGCCGCGCCGATGGAGGCGCTCGCCGGCGCCGACGCGCTGGCGATCAACACCGAGTGGGACGAATACCGCAATCCAAACATTGCGGAAATGAAGCGGCTCATGAAGTCCCCCACCATCTTCGACGGCCGCAATCTCTACAACCCCGAGGCGATGCGCGAAGCCGGCTTCGCCTACGACTCCATTGGCCGCCAGCCGGTGAAGCCGGATTCGGCCACGCCCTCGGGCGATGCGTCGCCTCTCGCGATGAACGCCCGTCGTTGATCGATCGCGGGAAGCGGAAAACGCGAACGATCATCGGCTCCGATTCTCCACCACGCCGGCCTGCTATAATCGTGAGAGGCGATCCAGACACGTCAGCGACAGCGAATTGCGTGTGGTCGTCTACATATGGGGAAACCTAACGGCGGACAACTTCACGCCGCGTGCGGGAAAAGATACGGTCGCCGGTCCCGGCCAGCACGCGGGGCTGTCGGCGTGGGACGCGATGTCGGCCGGGAAAAAGGCCCAGGGGATCGACGTGGATAAGCTTCGCGCGCCGCTGAAAGCAATTCCCGACGATCCAACTCAGGGCGGCGCGCCCGGGCATTTCGCCATTGCTCCGGTGGATGAGACCGGCGAGGTGGATTCGACGCGGTTGGACGAATGGGCGTTGGCCCGCGGGACAGGTCAGATTCACGAGTTTACGCAGAACTTGCTCGATGCTGTCGTTCAACCGAATGCCCGTGGAGGCTAGGTCATGAGCGTATTTTCCGTCGCTTCTTTTGCCCCGGTGGGGAGCAACGATTACCTCGACCGCCTCGGCGTTCTGCCTCCACAACCGGACTTTCCGCCGAAAGTATGGACCGCCGTGCATCATGCAGTTCAGGAAGAATTGGCAGCGCTTGAAGTGGCGGTCCGCCGAAAGACGCCTCAACTGTCTGTGCGAAGGGGCCATACGACCGGAGAGAGTTTCTTCCTCTTTTCCTACGTCTCCTTCTCGACCTCGGACCCGGCGCGCGACCCGGTCGTCGCCGGGGTTACATTTACGCCAACTGAACGAGGCGTAACTCTGGAGGCCGACGTTAGCGGCGAACAGAGCGGCGATTACGTTGCGTCATCGCGCATCGAAACCGTCGCCGGCGATAACGACGAGTTGCTCGCCACGGCGCGTGAGTTGACCCGATACCTTTGCCAATCTGCAGAGGCTATCGCTGCGGCTATCAACGAGCCATCTTCCCAAGTTGAGTGAAGTCGTGAACCGAGCAGAAACATGAGCGAAGCGCAAAGCAGTCACGGCTTGTCGTTGGACGAGAAAAAGAACTTTGTCCGCGGCGCGCTCGTGGACATGGCGAATCATACATTCGGATTCATCTGCAGCGTGATCGGCGTATCGGATTCAAAGACGGGTCGCCACTATGGCTCGGCGCTGCGCTGCAAGCTCAAGGGCCGGCGGGTGGTGATCACCGCTCGCCACGTGCTTGAGGCAGCGAAGCAGGAGCCTCTCGGCGTGGCTCTTTCCACGGGTTACGGCGAGCCGCCTTACGTGGTGCATGGGGACGTCAACATCGATCCGGTCGCCGACCTGGCCGTCTACTTTTTGCCCGACGACTATCCCTGTCCGGACGAATGCTTTTGGCCGCCGGAGCGCATTGATCGCCGCCTGGATAACCTCGCGACCGACTATCTGTTTCTCCATGGGTTTCCCGGCGCCGCTAGTTATTCCTCGCATCTTTTGGGCGGCGTGGTGACTAAGTCCCTTCCGTACGGGGCAATGCAGCGCCTCGAGCGACTGCCATCGAATCTTGGGAGCTATCAGTTCGCCGTCGAATACGACCCCGTTGGAATGGTGAGCGAAACAGGCGCGCCGCGCGATCTTGTTGATCCGCGCGGCCTCGCAGGCAGTCCGGTTTGGCGCATCGGCGTGAGCGGTCGTTCTTCGCGGGAATGGAAAACCGGTGACAGCCTCCTCGTAGGGGTATTGACTCAGTGGCATCCGGACGAAAACCTCCTCGTCGCCACCTCAATGGAAAGACTGCCTCCGGAATGGTGAAGCTGGATAAGCGTGTGCATCGTTTCTTCTGGGAGCTGTGCAGATCACTGAGGATCCATGATCCAATCATGCAATCGACGCTGACGTATGCGGCCTTTTGCTCTGCCTACCAGGGAAGCGGCAGTTGGACGCACTCGTTCTGGACGCAACGCTGACCGAGGGGGGAAACTCATGCCACTTTCATTTGCGACGCCGCCCGTCGATGGGACGGCCGTGCTCACGCGGGGTCTTCAAGATCTCTCCGCGGCTTCCACGCTGGGGGCAGCCGCCAAGGCGCCTCCCGGCGCGCAGGTGATGGAGCCCCATCCCGTGTATGAAATGGGGCTGAGCGACCTGGACGCCGGCAAGGGCTTCGGCGCCGGCTGGCGATACCTGCTCGTGGAGAATCAGAACATCGTCCAGGCCGCGGAGCTTTCCGGCCCGCCCCCCGGCGGCGGCCCTCCCAAGTTCAACGCGCTGACCACCGGTTACGCGGGCGCCATGGAGGACGTCTTCGACAAGGCGGAGCACCTGCCCGAGGTCGCCGGCCACGACTACGAGATCCGCGCCCTCCGCGTCCCGGGCTTGTACGTGATGGCGCTGTGGCTCAAGGACCTGAAGGGGACTGACGATCGCTTCTTGCTCGTCCCCCCGACGTTTCCCCCCTTCAACAAAGACGCGGTCTACGACCCGAACGACCTTCTGCAGCTCTTGCACACCGCGGCATCGAAGAAGCTCGCTCAAGAGCAGCAAGTGAAGTATCCGTAACGGTCGATGGTCCAGGAGGAAACGCTATGCCGCTGCGCGACCACTTCCGATCTCCCGTGGATGATCTTCATTCCTGGGATGAACTGCACGGCGGATGGCCGATGATGATCGTCCGCCGGTTGAACGAGGTCCTGCCCGAGCCCTACTTCGCCGCCCCCGGCGTGCATCTGGGAACGCTCTACGAGGTGGACGTGCGGACGTATCAGGATCAACCGGACGGATCGCGCCGCGTGGATGAGGGAAATGGCGGAGTGGCGGTCGTTGCCTATGCCCCGCCGAAGCCGACTCTGACCTTAGAGCCGAAGCTGCCCAGCCAGGACGTCTATGAGGTTCGCATTTACGACCGCCGCCGCAATCGGCGGTTATTGGCGGCGATCGAACTGGTCAGCCCGTCGAACAAGGATCGTCCGGAAACGCGGAGCACGTTCATCGCCAAGGCGGCGGCGCTGCTCAAGCACGACGTGTGCGTCGCAATCGTGGACGTTGTGACCACGAAGCGTTTCAATCTCTACGCCGAATTGATGCGTTTTCTCGAAAGCGCCGATCCGGCGCTCGGCAATAATCCGTCCCCCATCTACGCCTCGTCGCTCCGCATGCGCTACGCAGACGGTCGCCGCGTGATGGATACGTGGTACTATCCCCTCGCGATCGGCCAGCCCCTGCCGCCGCTCCCTATCTGGCTCAAGGAGACATTGGCGATCTCCCTCGACCTGGAGTCAGCGTACGAGGACACGTGCCGCACCTTGCGGATTCGGTGATGCGGCCATCGAGTTCTCGTGATCCTCGGCCGATTGGTTTTGACACAATTCGCGTCGCTCGATATGCTCCCGGCCTGCCGTGCAGGGATGTGCGGCGAGCCGGAGGCACGGGCGAACAGGGACGTTCGCTCGCCGGCGGTTTTTGCCTCGATCAGCCCGCCGCGCATGACGCCCGCCGCTACGCCCCCGCCTTGCTCTGAGCCCCTTTCGCCCCGTGTTTTGCTGGTGGACGCTTCGTCCGAGAATCGCGAGGTGCTGCGTTTGGCGCTGGAGCGGCGGGGGGCGGAGATCCTGGAAGCGGGCGAGATCGACGCCGGTCTGGCCCTGGTGCGCGAGCAGCGGCCCGATGTGGTCGTGGTGGATCTGGAGTTGGCGCCGGGCGATGAAGCGGCGGCTTGGGAGCAGTTCGATCAGGCCGCCGAGCCGCACGCCGGGAGGGTGGTCATTCTGGGCAACGTGCGCAGGTCCGCGGCGCCCGCCGGGGCCGCGCGGTTCTTCTCCAAGCCCTATCATTTCGCTCCACTCATCCATAAAATTGAGGAGCTGATGGGTTTTAGGGAGCTTGGACTCGGGAAGCGCGGATTCGAGGAAACGCGAGAGGAGTCAGGGGTCAGGAGTCAGGAGTCAGGAGTGATCCGAGGAACTTGAACTCACGAGGCGCGGATTCAGGGGAACGCGAGAGGGTCAGGGGTCAGGAGTCAGCGAAATTAAATTGACTCCTGACTCCTGACTCCTGACTCCTGACCCCTGACCCCTGACCCCTGACCCCTGACCCCTGACTCCTGACTCCTGTCCTTGGTTCCTTAATGCCGGACACCACGATTCCGGGATCCCAGGATTCCTCGTGCGTAGCGGAGGCGGCGCTGTGGCTTCGTTGTTCGTCATCCAGGGACGAGACCAGGGGCGACGCTTCGAGTTGAACAAGCCCGTGCTCGGCGTCGGCCGCGACACGGGGAACGCGATTCAGCTCCACGACACCGAGGTCTCCCGCCGGCACGCCGAAGTGCGGCAGAGCGGCGACGAGTGGGTGCTGGTGGATCTCAACAGCTCCAACGGCGCCTTCGTCAACAGCGACCGCATCTCCGAGCGGGTCCTCCAAAGCGGCGATCGCGTGCAGGTGGGCCGGACGCTGCTGATCTTCACCGGCGGCGAGGAGGAAGACGTCGAGGACCTCTCGCAGATCATCAACATCGTAGGGCAATCGCCCACGGAGACCGAGTCGCGGATCGTCCGCAGCATCGGGCAGGAAGAGGGGAGCCGCATCCTGGAGGGAGAGCTGGCGGGGGAGAATCCCTGGCTCGCCCGGGCCCGCAGCAACCTCCAGGTGATGTACCGCACGGCGCTGGCGGTGAGTCACACGCTCGACATCGACCAGTTGCTGCGGCGGATCATGGACCTGATCTTCGAGTGGGTCGAGGCGGACCGCGGCTGCGTAATGCTGGTCGATCAGGAAACCGAGGAGCTGATCCCCAAGGCCCGCCGCACCCGGCGGAGCATGGGGCCGGAAGAGCGGATTCGCATCAGCCGCACGATCCTCGACTACGTGCTGGAGAAGAAGGAAGGGGTTCTTACCACCGACGCCCAGGAGGACCAGCGCTGGAACCCCGCCCAAAGCATCCTCAAGATGGGCGTGCGGGAGGCGATCTGCGTTCCGATGCAGGGGCGGTACGGCATCGTGGGCGTGATCTACATCGACACCTTCACGCCGCCGGGGCGGAACCCGCAGACGCCCGGCGGAACGCGGTTCACCGAGGAGCACCTGAAGCTGATGGTCGCCATCGGCCACCAGGCGGCGCTGGCGGTGGAAGATACGTCGTACTACTCGGCCATGGTCCAGGCCGAGCGATTGGCCGCGATCGGACAGACGATCGCCACGCTCTCGCACCACATCAAGAACATCTTGCAGGGCATCCGCGGCGGCAGCTACTTGATCGAGGAAGGGCTCAAGGGGAACGAGGCCGACGTGATCCGCAAAGGGTGGGGCATCGTCGAGAAGAACCAGGAGCGGATCAGCAACCTGGTGTTGGACATGCTCACCTTCAGCAAGGAGCGAAAGCCCGATTTGATCGCCGCCGATCTGAACGAGACGGCGGCCGACGTGGTCGAGCTGATGCAGGTCCGCGCCCGCGATCACAACGTCGAGCTGACGTTCCGCCCCGGCGCCAACCTGCCGCCGCTGACCTTCGACCCCGAGGCCCTGCACCGGGCCATCCTCAACGTCGTCACCAACGCCATCGACGCCTGCGAGCACGCGGAGCTCGGCCGGGTCGCGGTGACCACGCGGTACTCGATCGACAAGCAGATCGCGTGGGTGGACGTGGAGGACAACGGCGAAGGCATCCCCGCCGAGGAGATCAAGCGGCTGTTCACCGTGTTCGAATCCCGCAAAGGCGCCCGCGGCACCGGGTTGGGCCTGCCCGTCAGCCAAAAGATCCTTCGCGAGCACAACGGCGACATCCGCGTGGTGAGCGAGCCGGGCAAAGGAAGCCGCTTCCGCCTCTACTTCCCCGCCTCCCCCCCCTCCGACTCCAGCAAGACGCTCCCGCTGGAGCTGCCGTAGAACGATTGCTTCGCCCGCGGCTTTGCGCTGATCGCTGGGTGCTACTGTTTCCTTGCCCGCTTCTTTCGCGGCGGCTCATTCTTCCACCAGTCGGGGCCTTCCGCCCGCACCTCGCGATCCTGCGCGATCAACGCCACCTGCAAAT
>JAHWKS010000309.1:0-2078 GCA_019347795.1 Planctomycetota bacterium
CGATCTGCGAAACCACGTCGGCGTCTATCACCTCTTTCGGGGTCGCGTAGGCGGCTTCCTTTCCGAACGGATGCTCCTCGAGGAACCAGGCCGGGGGCGCCGGCTCGCGGCCTTGGTCGGCCTGGCGGCGGAACCAGGCGGCCAGGGCGACCATTATCGCCGAGCCGCCGACGGCGATCAGCAGCAAGTAGGGAAAGTCGCCGGCGGGAACGACGACAATCGGGCCGGTCATCGAGCCGACGACCGCCCCCGCCAGCCCCCCCACGATCAGCCCCAGCCCCTGCCGGTAATAGTGCAGTCCGATGATCGCCCCCAGCAGCATCACGCCCGCGCAGCCTCCCAAAGCGGCGAAGACGACGCTGTCGGCGCCGGCGTTTCCTTCGCTCACCGCTCTGCCGGCGGCCGCCGCCATCGACATGGGGATGGCGCAGGCGGCCATCAACACGAACAACGCGCTCAACGGGTATCCACGTTCGGGAAGCGATGCCATACGTTAGTGCGTCTCTCCGTCCAGGAGCATGCCGTCGGCGCGGTGGGCCAGGAGCTGCATCACGCCCGGCGCGGCGCCGAGCCTGACCACGCGGCCGTCGCCGAAGGCGTAGTTCCCATGCGTCCCGTTAAAGCCGCCGACCACCAGCGCCGGATCGATTTTCCCCGACGCGCCTTCCGCGCGCAGGTCGGTCATGATCGCCAGGACGGCTTTGTCGGCGGTGAGGGCGCCCGTCAGTCCCATCAGCCCGCCGGCGCCGGCGATCGGGTTCCGCAGCGTCGCTCGCGTGCCGGACATCCATCCCAATCCCCCTTGCTCCGGGAGGACCTCGCCGAGAAAGATCGTGTGCGACGTTCCATCGGTGACATCTTCATACCGCACCCGGCTGTTGAGATAGAACACGCCGTTGTTGTTCGCGTCGATCGGCGCCTCGCGGTGGTGGTGGACGGCGGCGTAGCAAGTCTGCGAAGTCACCGTCGGCGTGGAGGGGCACTGAAGCGCGTCGAGCGTCATCGCCGCCACGGGAGCGTTGTTGGGATGATAGACGCTGACGGTCAGGTCCACGTGCTTCCACACATTGGTTTCCTCCAGGAACGGCAGGATCTGCACGATCCAGTTGTGGTGGTACCCCTGTGGAGTGCTGCGGATCGGCCCCTGAGCGGCAATCGTGCCCGGCGGGTAGACGCCATGCAGGTTCTGGTAGCTGTGGACCGCCAGGATGAGCTGCCCGAGGTTGCGATTGCAACTGGTTCGCCGCGCCGCCTCCCGCGCCATCTGCACCGCGGGCAAGAGCAGCGAGATGAGCAGGCCGAGGATGGTGATTACCACCAGCAGCTCGATGAAGGAAAACCCGGAGCGTCGAGTTGAAGGATTCATTAATTAGGGATCATCGAGGAGCTTGCCGTCGGAGCGGTGGGCGAGTTGTCGGAACACGGCGAGATCCAGGGACTGGCTGAGAAAGCGAGCATGCCCGTCGCCGAAGGCGAACTGGGCGCCGCCGGGATGCGGGCTGCCGAAGCCGCCCACAAGCAACGGCGCGTCTATCTTCATCTGCGGATCCGAACGTTTCACCTCCGTCGCGATGTAGTTCACCGACTGTTCGGCAGTCGCGCCTCTCGCGTTGAGCGGCGTCATGTCGAGGGGAATTCCCGTGTTCCGCAATGTGGCCCGCGTGCCGGACATCCATCCCAACCCGCCGGCTTCGGCGAACATCTCGCCGAGAAAGATGGTGTGCGACGAGCCGTCCGTCACGTCTTCGTATCGCACCCGGCTGTTGAGGAAAAACACGCCGTTGTTCGTGACGTCGATCGGGGCCTCGGTGTCATGGTGCATCCCAGCGTAGCAGGATTGCGGCGTGGGAGTTGAGACCTGCGAAGGGCACTGCAAAAGCGTAAGACGCATTCCGGCGACGCGGGCGTTGTTGGGATGGTACACGCTGACGCTGGAATCGACCGCCCGCCATGCATTCCGCTCTTCGAGAAACGGGAGGATTTGCACGAGCCAGTTGTGGTGATATCCCTTCGCGACGCTCCGCACCGGGCCTTGGTCGTCGCTCGTCCCGGGCGGGTACAACCCGTGCAGGTTCTGG
>JAHWKS010000309.1:2178-6758 GCA_019347795.1 Planctomycetota bacterium
CACCGGGCCTTGGTCGTCGCTCGTCCCGGGCGGGTACAACCCGTGCAGGTTCTGGTAGTTATTCACCGCCAGGATCAACTGCGAAAGGTTCTTAGCGCAGGTGATCCGCCGCGCCGCCTCCCGCGCCGCCTGCACCGCCGGCAGCAAAAGCGCGACGAGAATGCCGATGACGGTGACCACCAGCAGGAGCTCGACGAAGGAGAATCCGCGGCGCGGCGACATGACCTACTCCCAATCGTCCAGCAGCTTGCCGTCGTTGCGGTGGGCGAGCTGCTGGTAGATGTTGATGTCGATGGTCTGGCGAACCACGCGGACTCGACCGTCCCCCATGACAAACATCACCACTCCCGGATGCGAGCTGGCGAAGCCGCCGACGTAAGTCGGCGCCTGCACGAGGGGCGAATCGTCGCCGTTCTCCTCCGGCTGGTTCTCATCGTCGGCCGGCGCCGCGTCGCCGGGCGCCATATCGTCCGCCCCCGCGACGCCGGCAATCGTGCCGTCCTCGTTGTACAAGACCCCGTCGCCGTAGAAGCCGGTTTGCCCGGTCACGCCGCCGGGCACGGGCGGCCGCACGCCGGTGATGTTGGGAGGCGTGCCCGTGTTGCGGAGCGTGGCCCGCGTGCCGCTCATCCATCCCAGGTCATTTTCCTGGAAGAACCGCTTCTCGCCGACGAAGAGCGTGTGCGAGGCGCCGTCGGTGATGTCGTCGTACGTGACGCGGCTGTTGAGGAAGAACACGCCGTTGTTGTCGTCGTCGATCGGCGCCTCCACGTCATGGTGCACCGCCGCATAGCAGCTTCGCCCGACCGGCTGGTTTTGCGTGCTGTCGCGCATCGGGTCGGGCGAGGAGGGGCAGTTGAGCACGCTGATCACCAGCGACCGCACCGGCGCATTATTGGGATGGTACACGCTCACGCTTTGATCGACGTGCTCCCAGGCGTTCCGCTCCTCAATGTACGGGAGAATCTGCACGATCCAATTGTGGTGGTAGCCCTTCGGCTCATGATAGATCGGCCCCGACTCGGCGATTGTGCCGGGGGGATAGGCGCCGTGGGCCATTTCATAACTTTGGATGGCGGCGCCCAACTGCGTCAGGTGGTGCGAGCACGAAAGCCGCCGCGCCGACTCCCGCGCCGCCTGCACCGCCGGCAGCAGCAAGGCGACCAGGATGCCGATAATGGCGATCACCACCAACAGCTCGACGAGGGTGAACCCGCGTTTGCGGTAAGTATTCATGGATAGCTACTCGTTGGTTGTCTGGCCGAGTTGCACGACAAATTCCTTGGTGATCTTCGTGCGTTGGACCGGATCGTCGGGATAGTAGGCCTCAATTTTCACACGGCGGCGATCGGTTTCGTCGCCGTCAGGGGCGACGGCGATGATCGCCTTGCCGGCATGCATTCCATTCAATTCCGCGGCGGAAATCGACCACGCCTCGCCGGAATAATCTGCATTCCGTCGGAGCTGCGCAGCCGCCCGACTCGCGGCCGACTCGGCCAGCCAAGCCGCCTGCTGCCGCGGCAGATGCTCGGCCATCCGGCGATGCGCGGTCAAGGTGGAAGCCGCCAGCCCCGCGCTCAGCAGGATCGCCAGGAACAGGCAGGCCAGCGTCGCCGCGAGAACCACGCCGGCTTGTTTTCGCGAGATACTCACGGCGGCGAACCTCCATATTGCTGGTCCAGGCCGACGGCGGCCTCGATCCGCGTTCGCCGCCGCGACGCGACGCCGCTGCGGTCCCGGCTCATGGGACGCGAGACGATCGCGGTCACAAGTTGCGGCGCGTCTTCCTCGGGCGAGGTCCAATTGACTTCGGCGCCGCGGGGAAGGATGAACGTGTCGCGGTGCAGCAAGTCCTCGCCGCGGTGCAGCCGCCGTTCGACGTGAGGACGCTCGGCGTGGAATGCATATTCGACCTGCCGGCCATCCTCAAGCTCCAGCGCGAGCACGGGATTCTCCGCCTCCAGAGATTCCAGCCGGGCCGCCGTCGCCGCGTGCGCGTCGGCCCGCAGGCGCCGGGCGAAATCGGCCAAAGCCGTCGCGGTGTGGGCGTCGCTCTGCACGCGGGTGTGCGTGCGATGGAGGGCGAAGATCGAGACGCTCAGGACGGTGAAGATCACCGAAGCGATGGTCGTCACCGCCAGCAGCTCGATCAATGTGAAGGCACGTCTCATGGCGCCGCCTCCTCGGGGAATCGCCAGGCCACCAGCCGCACCGGCTCGACCTGCCGTCCCGCCGAATTCCGCCAGGAAACCGCCACCTCGATTCGCCGGCCGGGAATCGCATCCGCGTCTTCGCCGGATTCGACCTCATTCACCATGACGCTCAACATCCCCTCGGGCAGCGCCTCGGCGGCTTCTTCCGACAGTTGCAAGTCCGCGGCGGACTCGGATGTGAGTTCGCTCCAGGGCCTCGCCGCCAGCCGCTCCATCTGGTTCGCCGCCTCGTGCATGGCGGCGGCTCGCCGCTCTCCCTCTCGCTGCTGCGCGGCGACGACGGTCAATAGCTGCCCCACGCCCGCCAACAGTACGCCGGCAAGAATGATGGCGACGGTCAATTCGAGAATCGTGACGCCTCGACGCCGCATATTGCGATGAGTTAGTGGTTAGTGGTCAGTGGTCAGTGCAGCAGTAGCGAGGCGTTCCTCGCTAACCTCTTCGTGCTTCGCTAACCTCTAACCCCTAACCTCTCCGTGCTTCCCGCTTCGCGATGTCCGACCCGAACCGCAGTAACCCCTAACCTCTCCGTGCTTCGCGCTTCGCGATGTCCGACCGAACCCGAACCGCAGTATAAAGGCCGGCCCGGAACCGACGCAAAGGATTTCTACGAAAAAACAAAAATACACGCCGCCGTCTCCGGCGCCAACCCGCGGATGAGTTGAATCAGCGGCAGGAACAGCCCCACGGCGAAGAAGAACACCGGCGCGGCGACGATTAACACAATGCAGGGAAACAGCACCGAGACGGCCGCCCGCAAGCGATAGCTCATCCGTCGCAGGCGCCCTTCGGCCAGCTCCTCCAGCGTCCACGCCAGGTTGCCTGCCCGCTCTCCCGACAGAAGAACCGCGGCATCGGTGGGACGGATCAGGCCTTGAGTCTGCAGCGCGCGGCGCCAGTCCTCGCCATTCTCGACGGCGGCGAAGGCCGAATAGAGTCGGGCAGCGACGTAATCCCGCGGATAGGAAGCCGCCAGCAGTTGCAGTCCTTCCGCAATCGGCCGCCCGCGCCGCACCACCACCGCCAGCGACTGGAGAATCCAGGCCGTGTGAACCCCTCGCCACAGGCGCCGCACCAGCGGCGGCTCCCATGTCAACCAGCCGACATAGTAGAACGGCGTCAACAGGGCAAGTGCGACAATGGAGTACACGAGCGGCGCGTACAGGAACCACGTGTTGATGAACGCAGCGGAGACGTCGATCAATGCGATGGTGAATCCCGGCAGCTCCAGATCGAATTCCATGAACATCGCGCTGTAGACCGGCACGATCTTGATCATGATGAATGTCGCGAGCATCACGCCCACCGCGGCGACCCAGCACAGGTAGATGAACTTCTCGATGCCGGCCCGCAGGTGCAAGTCGAACTCTTCGCGGAAATCGACCGCCGTCCCGAGCGCGGCGCCAAGTGCGCCCACGCGCCAGCCGACGCCGGCGGCGAGGTGCGCGTCGAGCGGAAGCCGACTGCGAGCGAAGCGCAGGGCGTCCGGGAGCGGCGCCCCGCGCTCCAGAGCTTCGGCGAGGCGGGCGGCGCGCAGTCCAGCGTCGTCGTCCCGCTCCGCAGCGAAGGCCCGCGCCGCCTGCTCCAGGGGAATCCCGCGCGCGGAGCACACGGCCAACATTGCCACTAGCGAGCGCCGCTCATTCTGCCGATGCCGGTGCACCGCCATCACGACGATCACGAGGTAAACGAGCCACAACGTCAGAGCGCCGCCCCCGGGCAGAGAGAGCAGCCCCAGCACGCCCAGATGGATCAGCGCCCAACCGGCGATGGCCATGCCCCGCCGCATTGAATCATCGCCGTGCGACGCCCGCCGCCCGAACACCAGCCGCGCCGTCGCCAACAGCGCCGCCCCCACAGGCAAAAACCCGATCAGATGAAGTAGCAAAGGGCCGTCGTCGAACATGGGAGTTACGTGTTGCTATTCGCCCAGCAGCGTGATCGGGATGCGGACTTTGGGATCTTTCGCCCAGGGGACGTCGAGTTCTAGCTGGACGTACCAGTCGATCGTGAAGAGCTTGCCTTGCGAGGTCGCAGGGCCTTCCAAGAGAGCGGGAATCTGGAAGTCTTGCTTGTGGCTGCGCTCGATGCCGCCGGGCGTGGCGAGCACCGTCGGCGATCCTTGGTGCGAATGTGTATCTTTGTGGCCCCCGGCCTCGGTCCGCTCCACGCCTAACAGGCGGGCGATGATTTTGCGGCACTCCAGGGGCTGGGGGGCGTCCACGCGAAAGACACCGTCGATCACGTCGCCGGGGCGAAAAACGCTCTGCGGCAGCGCCGCCTCGACCCGCACGTCCGGACCGAACCAGGCGTCCAGCAGTCCCTTTCCCTGATCCTCGGGATAGCGGGTGCGCACCAGCTCCGACG
>JAHWKS010000310.1 GCA_019347795.1 Planctomycetota bacterium
TGAGCTTCCTCGACCTGGCGATCATGATTCTGCACGCCTCGCACCCGCACCGGGACGTCGTCCGGCTCGATCACCAGCGAGTCCCCCACCCGCACGCGGCCGCTGGAGATGCTGCCGGTCACGACCGTGCCGTGCCCGGCGATCGTGAACGAGCGATCGATCCCCATGCGGAACGGCCCGGCTGAACGCTCCATCCGCTCTGAGCGACTTGCCCGCGCGGCAGATGCTTCGAGCGCCGCCCGCAGATTATCCAGTCCACTCAGCGCCGCGGCGCTGGTGGAGACGATCGGCGCCTCGGCCAGAAACGTGCCGGCGACCAGCTCGCGGACTTCCTCCTCGACTAACTCCCGCCACTCGTCCGACACCAGATCGCACTTAGTCAATGCGATGACGCCTTCCTTGAGGTCCAGGAGCCGGAGGATTTCCAGGTGCTCGCGTGTCTGCGGCTTGACCGAGTCATCGGCCGCCACCACCAAGAGCGCCAGATCAACGCCCGAGGCGCCGGCCAGCATGTTGCGGACGAATCGCTCATGCCCGGGAACATCGACGATTCCCAGCCGATATTCCCCGAGCGCCAGTTCCGCGAACCCGAGATCAATCGTAATCCCGCGCCGCTTCTCCTCCGGCAGCCGATCGGTATCGACGCCCGTGAGCGCGCGGACCAGCGCCGTCTTGCCGTGGTCGATGTGCCCCGCGGTGCCCAGAATCAGGTCGATCATAATCGACCATTGTAGCCGACGCGGACAGGACGGGGTTCTCTTGTGCGCCATGAACCAACTCCCGCGTAGGCGGCGCCGCGTCCCGGGGATCAACGGGGACGTCGCTGTCATTCGTCGCCGCGGAACGCCAGGAGGTGGGAGAAGGTGCGGACGTAGAGGACGCCGTCGGCGATGGCGGGGGTGGCGTGGGTTCCTTCTTCCAGGCGGCTGCGGGCGACGACTTCGAAGTCGCGGCCGGCGGCGAGCGTTACCACGTCGCCGTCCGCCGAGATGTTGTAGACGTGGTCGCCCGCGGCAATCGGCGAGCTGTAAAATACGCCGCCGATCCGCTTCCGCCAGTGCACTTCGCCCGTGGCTGCATCCGCGCAGACGACGATGCCGTTGTCGGACCAGAGAAAGAGGAGATCGTCTTTCACCAGCGGCGTGGTGCACAGCGGCGCGCCGCGGTCGATGCGATAGACCTGCTCGGCCGGCTGCCCTTCCCCTTTCGGCGGTCGCACGGCGATGACTTCATTCCCGTGGCCGAGCCAGCCGCACACGCCCAGCACTAGCTCGCCGGCGAGAATCGGCGAGCCGATGGACGATTCAATGTGGCTCTTGTCGAATACGTCGGCGGACCACAGCGTCCGGCCGCTGTGAAGATCGACGCCGGCGATCCCTTGCTCCCAATTGGTGAAGATGAGCTCGGTTCGGCCGTCGATGCGCCGAATGCAGGGGGTGTAGAAATGGACCTTGCTGTCGCGCGGGATTCGCCATTGCACTTCGCCGGTGGCGGCGTCCAGGGCCACGAGCGAGCTATCGCCCTGCTGTTCGCTGGGCACAATCACCAGACCTTCGACGACGATGGGCGAGGCGCCGTACCCATGGCCGGCGCGGAACGGCCCCAGGTCGCGCCGCCATAGCTCGTCCCCCTCGTGCGTGAGGGCGATCACGAGCAACTGCTCCGGCGTGGCGAGGCAGTGATACACCCGCTGGGCATCGACCGTCGGCGTGGGCGACGCGAAGCTGTTAAGGCTGTGCTTGCCGTGCTTCTCGACTTCGTACGTCTCGATCCACAATCGCCGCCCGGTCTTGGCGTCGAAGCACAGAAGCACGCGGTCGCCGGCGGCTTCGTCGCCGCTGGTGAGAAACAAGCGCTCGCCCCACAGCACGGGCGAGGAGTGCCCTACCCCCGGCAGATCGACCTTCCAGAGCGCCGCGTCGTCGCTCCACTCCGTCGGCAACGCCGTCTCGCTGACCCCCATGCCGTTGGGGCCGCGAAAACGCGTCCACTCCTGCGCCGCAACCAGTGGCGGAAAGACAAAGACAATGACCAGCAGCGCACGCAGCATTCAATTCTCTTTCGTGTCGGACGGCTCTTCCGTCAGTCGCTCCCGCCAGTCCTTGATCAACGTCAGCGCCTCCAGCGGCGTCAGGCGGTTGGGATCCAGCTCCCGACTCTCATCCAGCAGCGGGTGGTGGACCGGACCGAACAGCGTCAGTTGCAGGTCGCTCTTGGGACGCTTGCAGCCGCGGGAGGCGATTTTCGCCCGGCCGGTTTCGTCGAGGTGTTCTTGCTCAAGTTGGGCGAGGATCTGCTTGGCCCGCTCGTTCACTTCCCGCGGCACGCCGGCCAGGCGGGCGACGTGAATGCCGTAACTTTTGTCCGCGGCGCCGGGAACGATCTTGTGGAGGAAGACCACGTTCTCCTCCCACTCCCGCACCGACACGTTCAGGTTCTTCACCCCGGCCAGCGAGGCGGCCAGGTCCGTCAGTTCATGATAATGCGTGGCGAACAGCGTGCGGCAGCCGATCCGGTCGTGCAGATGCTCCACGATCGCCCACGCCAGCGACACGCCGTCGTATGTGCTGGTGCCCCGGCCGATCTCGTCCAGGATCACGAGGCTCTTGGAGGTGGCGGTGTTGAGAATGCGGGCCGTCTCGGTCATCTCGACCATGAACGTGCTCTGCCCGCGGGCGAGCTCATCGCTGGCGCCCACCCGGGCGAAGACCCGGTCGGCGGCGCCGAGCACGGCCTTCTTCGCCGGCACGAAGCCTCCCATCTGGGCCATGATGGCGATCAGGGCGATCTGGCGGATGTACGTACTCTTGCCGGCCATGTTGGGGCCGGTGATCAGCAGGATCACGCCTTCCTCCGGCGAAGCGAGCGTGTCGTTGGGAACGAACTGCCCCTCCGGCTGCACGATGTCGAGCACCGGATGTCGGCCGTCGCAAATCTCCAGCGCGGGTTCTTCGGTCAAGACAGGCCGGCAGTAGTTCCGCTCCCGGGCCAGCTCCGCCAGGGAAAGGAGCACGTCGAGCGACGCCAACAGCTCCGCCGTCTTTTGCAGCCGCCGGGACGCGGCGTGGACGGCCGCCCGCAACTCCAGGAACAGCTCGTGCTCCAGTTCCTTCGCCTTGTCTTCGGCGGAGAGGACCTTCTCCTCGTACTCCTTCAACTCCGGCGTGATGTAGCGTTCCGCGTTGACCAGCGTCTGCTTGCGAATGAAGCGGTCAGGCGCCTTGTCGCGATGGGCGTTGGTCACTTCCAGGTAGTAGCCGAAGACCTTGTTGTAGCCGACCTTCAGGTTGGGGATGCCGGTGTTCTTCGCCTCTTCCGCCTGATAGCGGGCGATCCACTCCTTCCCCCCGGCCGCCAACTCCCGCAGCGAGTCAAGTTCTGCGCGGTAGCCGGTCTTGATAAAGCCCCCCTCGTGCGAAGAAAGCGGACATTCCTCCGACAGCGCGGCGTCGAGCATCGTTCGCAGGTCGGGCAAGAGGTCCAACTCTGTCTCCAACCTGGTCAAGAGGCGGCTCTTGCGGCCGGTGAGCTTCGCCTTGATCTTGGGCAGCCCCGCGAGCGTGGCGCCGATGTACTTGAGGTCGCGCGGACTTGCCCGGCCGGTGGCGACGCGCGCGAGCAGGCGTTCCAGATCGTAGACGCTTTTGAGCCGCTCCCGCAGATCGCGGCAGGTGGCCGGATCGGCGATCAGCTCCTCCACCGCGTCGAGGCGAAGGTTGATCCGCTCGATGTTCGTCAGCGGATTGGCCAGCCACTCGCACAAGAGCCGCGAGCCCATCGCCGTCACGGTGCGATCGATCACCGCCAGCAGCGAGCCTTCGCGGCGCCCGTCGCGAATGGTGCGGGTCAATTCAAGGCTGCGGCGCGTCGCCTCGTCGATTTCGAGCGTCTCGCCAAGGCGGAATGGGGTGAGGCGGTCGATGTGATCGATTGACGCCTTCTGCGTCTCGCGGAGATAGTCGAGCACCGCCCCGGCGGCCTGCACGGCGGGCGAGTCGCTCTCCTCAAAGCCGAAGCCTTCCAGCCCCTTGGCGCCGAAGTGCATGAAGAGACCGTCCCGGGCGCCGTCGAAGGAGAACCCCCAGTTCGGGCGCCGGGTGAGCAGGATTGTTGGCTCAACGTGTCCGGGAAGCGAGGGCGCCGCTTCGCTGAGGAGGCACTCCGCCGGCTGAATCCTCGCCAGGTGATCCGCCAATCGCTCGATGGGGCAAACGGCGGCGAAGAAGCGGCCGGTGGACAGTTCCGCCCATGCCAGCCCGGCTCGCGGCGGCGACTTCGCCGAGCCGTTGCTTTCCACCGCGATCGCCGCAAGATAGTTGCTCTCCCGCGGGTCCAAGAGCGCGTCATCGGTGAGCGTGCCGGCGCTCACCACGCGCGTCACCTCCCGCTTCACCAGGCCTTTGGCCTGCTTGGGGTCCTCGACCTGGTCGCACACGGCCGCCCGGTGTCCGGCGGCGATCAGCTTCCCCAGATAGCTCTCCAGTTGATGATGCGGGAAGCCCGCCATGGGAATCGCGTTCTCCCCTTTCTCGCGGCTGGTGAGCGTCAACCCCAACACGCGCGCCGCGGTCTTCGCATCCTCGAAGAACAGCTCATAAAAGTCCCCCATGCGAAACAGCAAGAGCGCATCGCCGCACGCGACCTTTGCGTCCATATACTGCTGCATCATCGGCGTGGCGCTCATGCCGGGCATGTTAGCACCCAGCATCCCACGCGCAAAGCGGCGCCCAATCCCGCGACGCCGAAAGACAATAGCCGGAGGCCAACGGCCTCCGGAAGAAGGAACACTTATCTCCACTAATTTACGCTAATGCAATTAGTGACGATTAGCGGCGATTAGTGGTCCTTTCCCCTTCGCGCTGCGATTTACTTCTCCGTAGACCTACTCCCGCTTCAGTGAAAACCCGGTGTAGTGGAAGCCGGTTGCGTCGCTCACCAGCATGGCGCCGCCGGGGGCGAGGTACTTCTGCACCACGGCGAACGGCGGGAGGGGGTTGTCCTGGAGCGCCTGGTGAAGGGCGCCGAAGGCGCGATTGCGGTCGGCCCGTTGGCCGAGGATGTCGCGGGTCTGCTGCCCGGCGGCGAGCTCGTAGAGGTTGCGCATCCCTTCTTCGGGGCGGCGGAAGGTAATGAGTCCCGGCGAGTCGCCGCCGGGCTGGCGGGAAATCTTGCTGGCGATCAGCTTGTAGTCCAGTTCACCCGCAAGGGAGCGCCCCGGATCGCTCTTGCAGCGAACTGCCTGCTGAAAGAGCTTTTCGCTGTCGGCGAGCAACAGGTAATCTCCGACGATGCCGAAGCTGGGCGTCGGCTGCCGCACCAGCGGCCGCGATTGCGCGTTGTCGTCACGGTCGGGGGACGGAGCGAGGTAGTAGCTCGCTCCGCCGAAGCTCTTCTCCTCCAAACGCTCTTTGGCCGGCGCCATCAACGTTTGCAGCGTGTCGCGGAATGCATCTGCGTCGTTGAGCTTGATCCCGATCAGGTTCGATTGCGCATTCACCCGCGCCGGCGGCTCCATCCAGGTGACCCAGGTGATGCGGCCTTCCATCGCCCCCAGCAGGTCCTTTTCAAAGCTCAAGTCGGGATATTGCCGTGCGACGCGGTCCGGATGGCTTTCGCCAGGGCGCCTTCTTCGCGAAAGCGGTCGTACACCTGCATTCCCGCCTCATACGTCTTCTGAGCGTCCCAGTGGATCGTGGTGTAGCCGGCGGCATCGGCAGGAACCCACGGCTCGGGCGTCGTGTTGCCCGAACCCAAGGCAAGCAACTCCACGAGTCCCTCCCGCGGCTGCTCCAAGAGGAGGTGCATGTGGACGATGACGTCGAAGTCCCCCGCGCCCATGGTGATCGCGCCGCCGGCGCCCTTCACGCCGTCCAGGCCGAGCACCGGCGTGAGGGCCACGAACGCCTGAGCGCTGAAGTTGCCGCGGGTGACGGCGATCGCCAGCTCCACTGGATCCACAAACCACGTGATCTGCGGCGGGTTCTCTTCCGACGCCAGGCACTTTCGCATCACGGTGGTGAAGCGGGGACTATCGAGCAGCCGTTCGCCTTCGCCGCCGTCCCACGCGGCCAGCAGTTGCCGCACGAGGGCGGGACTGCTGCTGATGACGATCGTCCCCTCCTTCACGCAATACGCCGGCGGACGCCGCTCGCCAGGATTGCGGACGATCCGCACCTCCACGTCGCCGACCGTCTCGGTGGCGATCGTGGCGCCATTGTTAACCGCCGCCGTTTCCCCTCGTTCCAGGAGGCTTCGGGCCGCGTCTTCCTGCTCGCCCACGTCGATGATCGCTACCAATGCCGGCACATCGTCGTCGGGCGCCACCAGCGCCGCCGCCGCCTCGCCTTGTGGAATCGCGAGCAGCTCATCGAGCGAAAGCCCGATCTGCTCCTCAACCTGCACAAACGCCTCCGCCGCCGATCCGTACAACTGCGACAAGAGCGGCCGAACCTTCTCATTCCGAGCCAGCCGCCCAATCGCCGTGGCGCGGAACTTTTCGACCAGGTCCGGAGCATCGGCGATGCGAAAATACGCAACCGTGCTCGCCGGCAGCAGCCTCGCGGCGCTGGGCCGCTCGGCCATCGCAGTGGCAGGAAGAAGTCCTGCGACCCAGAACGACGTCCAGGACCCCAAGAATTTGCTACGAGCGTCGGACACGTTGTCACTCCAGCGAACAGGATTCCACCTGCCCAAGGCCTCAAATGTCGTGGATTATACCGCGGCGATCGCGGCTGAGTTT
>JAHWKS010000311.1 GCA_019347795.1 Planctomycetota bacterium
GAAGTTGCTCGAGAACCACGTCGCAGGAGTCCTCCCACGAGCCGTCGTGGATCACCTGCAACACTTCCTCGGTCGCCTTGGCGTCGGGCTTGCCGTCGAGCCAGTTGGCGGGGATCTTCTGGGCCAGCTCCTGATTCCGGCGCCACGGGCGATCCGGCTCAAGGTCGCTCGACGCCGGGTTCGGCTCATCGCTGTGGTTCAACAGAGCGTACGCCAGCGAACGCACCACCGGCTCGGAATGTTGCCAGCCGATGCAGTTCAGGGTTCGCCAACTGTTGGCGACGAAGATCGCCTTATGGCCGATGCTGCGGAAGTCGCGGCAGCCATAGCGGAAGAACATCTCGTAGACCTGCGCCGCGCCGGCGTTGCGGGCGAGGGAAGCGACCGCCGCATCGGCCGCCTCCACGTCCCACTGTTGCATCGCCTCCTGGAACATCTCCGGCGCCCGCGTGGCCGAGGGGACCTTCGCTTCATCGACCGCCGCCATCGTCCAGCCGCGCTCCCGCTCATCCTGGGCTTGCGCCGACTTGAAGTAATCGATCGCCCAAAAGATCGGAAGCCAGCGATCGCTGTCCGGCCCGGCCAAGCTCGCCAGGTGAGCGGAATTCACCACCAGCACCGCGTGAAACTTGAATCCCACGCTCGGCCGCGGCTCCACGTTCCGCACGCCCGCCAGCATCAGTGCGGCGAGAACCTCTTGATAACTCGTCCCTTGATGGATCTTCTCGGCGACTTTCTCCAGCAGCGAGTCGCGATGCGTCTCTTCCAACAGCCGCACCAGCGGCTCGATCTCCGGCCGGAACCGCACGACATTCGGATCGAGCTTCGCCTCGTCGGCCGACACCGGCCGCAGCTTGGAAAGAAAACCCAGGTCTCCAAGACCCAGCAGCGCCCCGGCGGCGCCGGCCTGCAAAAAGCGACGACGATTGGTTTCCGCGAACATGAATCCCTCCCTCGGAATTAACCGAAATGCGATGGCGGCAACAAAACCCGCGACGAACGTGGAGCGGCGTCACCCGCCTATTATCCACATTTCCGGGCGCAATGCACGTTTTCGCGCGGATTATCGGTACCGCTTCGCCTCACCTGCGAAGCGGGCGAGCTTGTCGCGGTCCAGCTCGATTCCCAGGCCCGGCGAGTCGGGGATCTTGAGAAAACCATCCGCGTCGGGCGCAAGCGGCTCCGTGGTCAAATGCTCGACGTAGGCGCAGGGGGTGAGAAACTCGACATAGCGGGCCACCGGAATCGCGGCGGCGAATTGGAGATCGGCCGCCAGGCCGACGGCCGTGTTCCATCCGTGCGGGACGATCTGGATGTTGTGATCGAAGGCCGACCAGGCGATGCGGCGCGACTCGCTCAAGCCGCCGTTCTTGGTGCAGTCGGGCTGGAGGATGTCGACCGCCCGTCGTTCGATCCACGGCTGGAATGATTGCCGCCGCGTGAGCACTTCGCCGCCGGCGATCGGAACCGGCGAGACGCGCGTCAGCTCCGTATAGCCCGCGAGGTCGTCGGGCGGGAGCGGCTCCTCGAACCACGTGATGTCGTAGCCGGCCAACATCTTCGCTGTCTCGCGGGCCCAGTTCGTCCCATGCGGCCAGAACTGCTCGCTGCCGCCGGCGTCCACCATCAACTCGACTTTGTCCCCCACGGTTTGCCGGGCGGTGCGAACCAGCAGTTCGTCGAACTTGCGATCGCGCCTTCCGAAAGGACGCCAGCCCATCTTGATCGCGCGGAAGCCGCGCTCGACGACGCTCTCCAGCATCCGCGCCAGCGGCGCCGGCTCGTCGAAGAGGATCGAGCCGTACGGCTTAATCCGATCGCGATAGTTTCCGCCCAGCAGTCGCGACACCGGCTGCCCGCACGCCCGGCCCATCAGATCCCAGAGAGCGATGTCGATGCCGCTGATGGCGTGCTCCACTGCGCCGCCGCGGCCCTGCCAGAAGGCGCTTTGCCGCAGCTTCTCCGAGACCCGCTCCGGCTCGACTCCCGACTCGCCTTTCAGCAACGGCCACAGCAGCTCGACCGCCCCGGCCACCAAAGCGCCCGATGTGAAGCAGCTCCCCCAGCCCGAGAGCCCTTCATCGGTCCGCACCTCGACCAGCGTATGCAAATTCTCCTGCGGCTCATGCCCCTGCGGCCACCCGCCGTCCACCGTGCCGCCGATCAGCGGCGTGAGCTCCAATTCGACGATCTTCACGGAGACGCTCCCGCGAAGCGCGGCTTAGCGCTTCGCCAACTCATCGACGAAAACCTGGTGCGAAGGATCCTCAATCCCTTTCTGCAGCACGTCCAGCACTCGGCGGCCATCGAGCCGCAAAAGCGCGGATGGATCGAGCCATAACCCCGGGAAGACGCGGGAACAGAGGATTCCATCGTCGCGAGCTTCCAAGTCTCGATAGGCGCCGTCCTCGAGCACAAACCACCGCACCGCGCTTTCTCGCAGGAGTACGGCGACGTACTCCAACACACCCGCCCGCTCATAGTCGCGGCGTTTGGCGTGCATGTCGATAGCGTCGGCGCTGGCGGCCACTTCAACAATCAGTTCAGGCGGTCCGGTCAAAAAGTCATCGTCGGAGACGTAGGATCGGCCGCCACAGTCGGCGTCGATGCATAATACCCCGTCTGGTTCGGGTTCGCTGCGCTTTCCGAGCAATGTCGTGGGACTATTGCTTGCAGTGACGCCCGGCGTATTCGCCCGATAGACGCCAAGCCAGCCAACCGCCGCGGCGTGCATTTCCCCGTGCGCCAGGGTGACGCGCCCTCGTACGAAGACGATCCCGCCGATCAACTCCGCGCGAAAATCTTCCGGGCTGGCGCAGTAACGCTCGTGAAACGCATGCTGGCTTAGGTGATCGCCGTTCTCCAATCGCGGCAGTAACTGCTGAACCATGGCGTTTCCTCACTCGCCCCCCGGCGGCGGCCAATCCAGGTGCTTGTGGAGGAAAGCGAACGTGCCTTTGCCGTTAATCGTGTGGGGGCCGACGAACCATTCGATCTCCACGCGGTCGCCGATCCCCAGCCGGGCCTGATAGAGGTTGCGGACCTTGGCGAACTCATACGCGACCGCCTCGTCTGAGGAGACGCCGTCAAAGTGGCCGCGCTCCACCATGAACGGCCGCGGGCAAATCAGGGCCGCCATCTCGGCGTAGTTGAAGGTGCTGCCCAGGTCGAACTCAAAAATCTCGTATTCGCCCGTCCAGACGTAGCTGTAGGGCGCCCGGGTCGAGGCGTTCTTCCAGACCCATTCATTAAAGTCGGCGGAGCAGATCGAGAGCTTGTACTCCGGCACGAGCGGCGGGATGCGCATCGCACTCTTGCCGCCGTACGAAAGGCCGTAGAAACCGATCCGCTCGGGATCGACCATCTCCAGCGACGACAGCCACGCCACAATCTGCTGGTGCTGCGGCACGATCACCGAAAAGAGCGTCTTCTTGATCGGGTTCGCCTTCCGCTGCAGCGTGCGGAAGCGGTCTTTGAAGATGTAGAGGTTCTGGGGGGCGAACGTGACAAAGCCCCGCTCGGCCAGCTTGGAGGCGAAGTCGTGATACGCCCGATGATCGCCGGTGACCACGTCCTGCGGCCTTCCTTCCAGTCCGTGCTGGCAAACGACCACGGGACGCCGCTCGCCGGCCGGGATGTCCTTGGGAACGCAGAGGATGCCGTACGCGATCACATCGGGAAATACGTCGAGCACCACCTCGTAGCCCGTCCACTTCGGCTCGTCGTACGCCTTGCGAGAGCGGGGGTTCGGCGGCAGCTTTTCGATGTCGAAGCAGCCGATCGTCTCATTGCGAAAGTAGTCGCGATACCACTCGACCGACTCCCGGTACTTGTCCAGCGAGCCAGTGTCGAGCTTCTTCATGAACTCCGCCCGCACGTAGGGGCTTTCGCTCAAGAGATCCTGATTGTGCCGGTCGATCTCGTGCATCTGCCGCGCGTGGCGGCGCTTTGAATCGAACTTGGACAAGAGAAACTGCGGCGCGGGACCGAGCTCCATGAGGGCGGCGTCCGGCGAAAGGCCGCGGAGAAACGCCTCGAGCGCCGCGGGGGAAGTGAAGTCTCCCTCCCCTTCGCCGCTGACGGTCAGCTCCGGCCACGGCGCCGGAACGAGCGACGACGGCGTCAGTTTCGTCGCCCGCTCGACCTCCTTCTTCACCGCGGCCAGGCCGGGCGTCGCCAGCCGGGCCGGCGCGCCCCCTTCGCTGGGAAGCGTCAACTCGGGACCACGGGCCGCTTCGATCACCAGCGACCGCGGCGCGATCATCGACGCCAGCTCTGCATCGCCGAACTGCTCCAACAGTCCGTACGCGTTGCGGTCGAGCGGCTCCTGCCAGATGTTCTGCCGGGAGTCGAAGTACCCGCTCACCAGCGCCGCATCGATTCGCGTGTCGAGCGCCGCCGCATACAGCGCGAGCAGTCCCCCTTCGCCCCAACCGACGACGCCGATCCGCGGATCGCCTTCGCCGGCCTCCTTCTCAAACCAATCGACGCCCGCGAAGATCTTTTGCAGCTCATAGCCAATGAGGTGCCGCCCCAACTCGAACGCGGGGCGATAGAGGTACTCGCGGCTGGTGAGGTTCGCCCGGCCATTGCGCTTCTCGAGCTTGCGGTTGATGAGCATCGGCACGAGCACGCGGCAGCCGCTTTCCGCCAGGCGCCGGGCGTATTGCGACTCGGGCGGAACGCCCTCAACCAATCCCGCGATCGCCTCGGGCGTGAGATCGGCGTCGGGCACGGCGATCACATCCGCCGCCGGCTCGCGATCGATCGGCGTGAGAAGCAAGCCTTCGGCATGCACGTCGCCGAAAGCCGGCCAGCGAACGGCGAACACGCGGAAGCCTTCGCCGCGACCGACCAGCGCGGGCTCCCGGGTCGTGCCCAGTAGCTCCAGCCCCTCGAACGGGACGCGAGCGTCGCGCACGCCGAGAACATGCCTCAGCCGCTTCCGGTTCGGCTCGATCGACTTGTCGTACGCCTCGGGCGAGGCCCCGTCGCGGTCCCAATGCTCCGCACGCCGCTGGATCGAATTCTCCAACTCGCGGAGGAGAAACCGATCGACGCCATCCACCAACCGTGAAGCGATATCGCCCTCCCACGTGAGCGGCGCCGTCCCGGGAAGCGGCGCCGCTTCCTCAGCAAGTGAGGGGAACCACCACAGAAGCAAACACGCGGCTATCAGGGAGGCGCGAATCATGGCGAATGCGACAACGGAGGCAAAATCTTCGGGCGCGACGTGCGAAACCGCAAGCGACCACGCTTGCGGCCAGCGCGCTGCGGAACCTACCGAGTCAGCTTAACACGGATACGCCCCCAATGCCGCACTCATCCTCGCCGCCCGCGAATCATTCGTCATCTTCGTCGGCGCCGTTGACGACGTGGCTGATCGAAATATCCAGCGTGCGAAGCTTGTTGCGGAGGCTGCTGCGTGAAATCCCCAGGATGCGCGCCGCCTGCGACTGGTTGCCGTGCGTGTGATTCAGCACCCGCGTGAGCAGGATCCGCTCCATCACCTCCAGCGTCTCGTTGTAAAGGTCGGTCGTTTCTTCGCCGAGCCGCTGCGAGACGAAAGACTCCACATCGTCGCCGCCTTCGACGCCGCGACCATGCGGGCCGAGCGGCGACGTGGGCCGGCCGTCCAAGGAGGGGAGAAACTCAGGCGTAATCACCGGCCCGGTGGTTTGCAGCACCGCCTGCCGCATGACGTTCTCCAACTCCCGCACGTTCCCCGGCCAGTAATAGCTGCGGAGAAGCTGCATCGCCTCGCTCGCCACGCCGGTGACCGGCTTGTCCAACTCCCGGCTGAAGCGCATCAGCATATTTTGAATCAACTGCTCGATGTCTTCGCCGCGCTCGCGCAGCGGCGGGAGATTGATCAGGAAGCCGCGCAGCCGGTAGTAGAGGTCTTCGCGGAACTCGCCTTCCTCGACCATCGCTTTCAGGTCGCGGTTGGTGGCGGCGATGATCCGCACATCAACCTTGATCGTCTCCCGCCCGCCGACGCGCTCGAACGTCTGCTGTTGCAAGAGGCGGAGCATTTTAGCCTGGAGCAATCCCGGCATGTCGCCGATCTCGTCCAGAAATATCGTGCCGCCGGAGCACTGCTCAAACTTGCCGATCCGCCGCCGGTCGGCGCCGGTGAAGGCGCCCTTCTCATGCCCGAACAGCTCGCTCTCCAGGAGCGACTCAGGAATGGCGGCGCAGTTCACGGCCAAGAACGGACCGTCCTTGCGGCGGCTGTAATGATAGATCGCCCGGGCCACCAGCTCCTTTCCCGTGCCGCTCTCGCCTTGGACCAGCACGGTCACGTCCTGCCCGGCCACCCGGCCGATCGCCTTGTAGACGTCCTGCATGGCGGGGCTCTTGCCGAGGATCGTCTCGCCGCTCACCTCTTCCCGCTTGTCTTCGTCTCCCACAGCGACGGGGGTGCTCATCAGGCGCCGCGTCTCCAGCGCCTTTTGCACCACCTCGCGCAACTGCGGGAGGTTGAGCGGCTTCACCAGGTAATCGTAGGCGCCCTTGGTCATCGCCTGGATGGCCGTCTCGCTGGTGCTGTCGGCGGTGATGAAGATCACCGGCCGCTTCGAATCCTGCTCGCGAAACTGCTCAAAAGCCGCCAGCCCCGAGACGTCGGGCAACATGATATCCAGCAAGATGGCGTCTACGCCGGAAGCATCCTCGGCCAGCTTCAGCCCTTCTTCGGCGGAGCGGGAAGTAAGAACCGTCACCTCG
>JAHWKS010000312.1 GCA_019347795.1 Planctomycetota bacterium
ATCGCGCCAAAGATGCGGCCGACGATGCGAGCCACCGTCGTCTTTCCCGTGCCGGGGTTGCCGGTGAAGACCATGTGCAGGCTGACATTGGTCTTGGGCAGCCCCGCCTTCTCCCGCTCCTGTTGCACCTTGAGGAAGTTCGTCATCGTGCGGACTTCGTGCTTGATGGTCTCCAGGCCGACCAGGCCGTCCAGTTCCTCAAGCGCGGCGGCGAGACGCTCCTCGCGGGTCGGCTCGGCGGCTTCCGCTTTCTGCGACGACGGTTCGATGCGAATCTGTGAGCGGACTTCGCCAGCGTCGCGCTGCGTCTTCCTCACCGCCTGCGGGCGGGCCTGGCTGGCCTGCTCGTGCTGTCCCGGCTCATCCAGCGGCAGGCGGTGCAGGCAGCGGTGCATCTCCTCCTGAATCATCTGCACGCGGCCGGACTCGGTGGAGGTCGTCTCGCCGTCGGCCTTGGCCACGAGATTCGCCAGCCGCATGATGACCGTCTCCAGCTCGGCGACCCGGCCGCGCAGGAGGTCGATTTCCTCAAACGGGCGCACGAGGCTGTGCCAGCGGAGGTTGCCCGCCTCCTTCATGATCTGCCGCAGCGCCTCCTTGAGCTGCTCCCCCTGAAGCTGCTTCCGCCAGACATGCTCGAAGAGCATTTCGGCCAGCACCCGCTCCTGTTTGCTCCACCGCCGATCGGCGGCCACGACGGAGACGTAGATCTTGATGAGCAGCCCCTTGTGGAGGTCGTCCATCACGTGGAGGTAATCGCCCGGCGGGTCGCCGAGAATCTCCGGCCGCTGCTCGATAAGCTGCCGCGCGCTGGAGACGTACAGCTCGCGGCAATCCTCAATCGCCTTTTGAAACTCCACCGCCACATTGACGAACTCGCCGGCCATGCTGGCTCCTCCGGATTTTCGGATGCGCGCATTCTAATGCAGATTGGCGGCGGACGTAGAGAAGCGATAGAAAGATCAGTCGCCAGGATGTGTGCCATCCGACACGACGGCGCCTCTCCCCCAATCACGGCCGTATTCGCTCCGCTTCCGGTCCTTCCAATCCCAGTACAGGAAGAGTTGCGGCAGCCAGCCGATGATGAAGATTGCCGCGACCAACACGCCGAAGCACCCAACGGCCAAACCCGCCACGGACGTCAGCGCCAACAGCAGTAGCATGAGGACGTCGGCGACCGCCATTCGTCGCTCGAAACGCATGAAGAACAGGAGGTAGTTCGCGCTGCCGGCGATCAGGAGCGGCGCCGTCATGAGCGCGAGCGCGACGACGAGGAGGCCAACACCATCAACAACGCGGGCGACTCCGCAGAGCAACGCAATGGCGGCGGTGAACCAAAGCAATCCCCTCAGATGGAACTGAGCAGGAATGTCCTTCATTTGCCGTCACTCATCCTCTGCGTTCCTCCGCGAACTCCGCGGTTGCATGGGAAACCCGCGGGGCCTCCTCCAGCGGGGCGATCCAGATGTTGCGGAAGCGGACGGGGGCGCCGTGGTTTTGCAGGAGGATCGGCAGCGGCTCGGCGGATTCGGGGCGACCGTTGCCGGTCTTCGTGGGGAGCCTCTGGGCGCTGTGGATCGGCACGCCGTTGTGCAACACGGTAATGCGGGCGTCGGCAACCTTCTCGCCGCGATCGTTCCACCAGGCGGGATAGAAGAAGATGTCGTACGTCTGCCACGAGAGCGGCGGCAGGCACATGTTTACGTCGGGGGGCGTCTGGCGGTACAGGCCGCCGCACTGGTTGGCGGCGCCTTCCAGTCCGAAGGAGTCGAGGATCTGCACCTCGTACCGCCGCTGCACGTACACGCCGCTGTTGGCGCGCCCCTGGCCAGCGGCGTACGGCATGAACGGGAGGCGGAACTCCAGATGAAGCTGGAAAGCGCCGACCGGGTCCTCCGTCTCGGCCCCTTCCAACAGCAGCCCGTCGTCGGTCATCTTGGCGCCTGTCTGGAAGTGATCGAGGCCGCTTCCGTTAAACAACACCTTTGCTCCCGGCGGCGGCGCGGCCCCCAGCGTGGGACTGACGCGGCGGCGCTTGACCAGGTTTCCAAGCCGCCTCCCTTGCGCGTCGTAAGTTGCGGCGCCGCCGGGAGCAATCACGACATGGCGGTCGTCGCCGCTCAGTGTCAGCACGCCCGCCTCCAGAGCCCCGGACAACTCGCGGCGGGGCGTCCCATCCCAACCGGCGCCGGGAAGGCCGCCCAGGTAGAGCACCCCGTCGAAGTTCCCATCCCCCCGAGCGATCACTTGCACCCCGACCTCCCGGCCGTAGCCCCACGGTCCGAGAAAGCCGCCATACTCGCCTTGATAGGCGAAGTCGATTCCCGCATCGGCGCGGTCGGTGAACGCCGTCTTCGGATCCGCTTTCCGCGGCTGCTCTTCCTTCCGCGGCTGTTTTCGCGGCTCCTCTTTCTTCTTTGGCGGCTCCTGTTTCCGCGGCTTCGCGTCCTGCTGCGGCTCTTCCTTCTCCGGCTGTTTTTGCGGCTGCTCTTTCTTCTGAGACTCTTCTTTCCCCGGTTTCTCATCCTGCGGCTGATCTTCCGTTTTCGGCGGCTCTTCCTTTTGCGGCTCTTCCTTTTGCGGCTCTTCCTTCTCCGGCTGTTTTGGCGATTGCTCTTTCTCTTGCGGCTGGTCTTCCTCCGCCGTTGTCTCGTCCTTCGGCGGGTTCTGAGCGGCCATCGCCGGCGATCCCACTAACGCAAGACTCATCAACAACACCAGCGCCGCACGATGCATATTTGAATCTCCCGAAAGCTGTGACTTGGGCGAGACATGTGGTTTTTAACATCGTGCTTCAAAGCGACTGGCTTTGCAACCGGCGGCGTTTGGTGGACATCGCCCGCCGAGCATGGCAGAATGGCGGCGTTGTTTCGGTGACGGCGACTCTCCGAGTCTCCCGCGTCCGGCAGAAGGGATCCGGTCATGCATCCGCGCGCCATGCTCTCGCGCCGCGACCTGTTGCGCGTCGGCGGCGGAGGATTGTTCGGTGTAACGCTCCCGCGCTTGCTGTGCGCGGAGGAGTCGTCGCTTTCGGGAACGGCCAAGGCCCGGTCGTGCATCTTCATCGTCATCAGCGGCGGCTTAAGCCACATCGACACGCTCGACCCCAAGCCCGAGGCGCCCGAAGAAATCCGCGGTCCGTATCGCGCCGCGCCCACCGCGGCGCCGGGGATGTGGCTGACCGACTCGCTGCCGAAGCTGGCCGCGCAGGCGCCGCGGTACTGCCTGGTGCGCTCGATGAGCCAGACGGAAGTCCCGCACGTCTCGGCAGCCCACATGATGCTCACGGGCCAATCGGACGGGACGCGGGCCGACGATACGCCGTTTCTCGGCTCGCTCGTCTCCAGGCTGCGGCCGGCGGATGCGAATCTCCCGTCGCACGTCTGGCTGCATAACATGAAGACGGGGACCAACAAGATCCCGCGCTACGACAGCGGCTTGAGCAAGGTCGGCTACGAGCACGCCGCGATGCGGGTCGGCCATGAATTGAACAACGCCGCGGCGCCCGGTTTTCGCGTACACGAGTTCGATCCCGCCGACGGCCTGGACGCCGATCGCGTCGGGCGGCGGATGGAGCTGCTCGATACGCTGGCGGCCCGGCAGGTCGCCTTCGCCGGCGGAGAGCCGGGGGCGCGGTTCCTTCGCTTTCAGCAAAAGGCCCGGGAACTGGTGGCGGGACCCGACGCCCGGCAGGCGTTTGACCTCACCCGCGAAAGCGATAAGGTGCGGGACCGTTACGGCCGCAGCCCGCTCGGCCAGTACCTGCTGATGTCGCGGCGGCTGATTGAGGCGGGGGTGCGAATCGTCACCGTCACCGGATGGCCGGGGATGCCCGAAGGCGAAAACACGCCGCAAGTCACGCAGGTGTGGGACATGCACGACGATCGCTACAAGGGGGACGACAGCATGTTCGGCGGCGGCCCCTTCGGCTTCGCGTGGTCGCTGCCGCGATTGGATCAGGGACTGGCGGCGCTGCTGGAGGACATGTCCGACCGCGGCCTCTTGGAGGAGACGCTGGTGGTGGTCGCCACCGAGTTCGGCCGCACGCCCAAGTTCGAAGGCCGCGGCAAGGGGCGGGGGCACTGGCCCCACTGCTTCACGGTCCTGCTGGCCGGCGGCGGCGTGCGGGGCGGAATGGTCTACGGCGCCTCCGACAAGCACGGCGCCTACGTGGCCGAAGGTCGGCCGCTGCGGTTCGAGGACTTCGGCGCGACGGTGCTCGACGCGCTGGGCATCCCGCCGGAGACGCGCTACGGGCCGGATGAGTTCTCCTTCCGCGCCAGCCACGGCGAGCCGCTCGTGGAGGTGTTCGGCTAAAGTAGCAGGCACACTCCGGGCGCCGTCGTACTGAAAGAACGGCGCCCGGAGTGTGCCTGCTACTTTGTATGGAATCTCAATCGATGCAGATTACCGGAAGACGTTACGAGACCGCCGCGCCCGTGATCGTGGAAACGGCGGGCGGCGTGGTGAAGCAGGTTCGCCCGCTGCCGGCCGATGCGGCGGCGGGACCGTTGCCGTGGATCGCGCCGGGCTTTGTCGATCTGCAGGTCAACGGCTACGGCGGCCAGGAATTCACCGACCCGAAGCTGACGGTCGAGCGCGTCGAAAAGATTTCGCTCGGAATGGACTCCTGCGGAGTGACGAAATACTGCCCCACGGCGACGACGCAAAGCTTTGAGGTGCTCGAACATTCGCTGCGAACGATCTGGCAAGCGTGCGAATCTCGAAGTTCAGTCGCCGCCCGCGTGGCGGGGATTCACCTGGAGGGGCCGTACATCTCTTGCGAAGATGGTCCGCGAGGGGCCCATCCGCGGGAGCATTGCCGGCCGCCCGACTGGGATGAGTTCCAGCGATTGCAGGAGGCGGCCGGCGGCTCGATCCGGATTCTCACGCTCTCTCCGGAGTACGACGGGGCCGCGGCGTTCATTTCCCGCGTGGTGGAGAGCGGGGTGATCGTCGCCATCGGCCACACCGGGGCCACGCCCGAGCAGATTCGCGCGGCGGTGGACGCCGGGGCCGCGATGAGCACGCACCTGGGGAACGGCGCCCACGGACAGATTCGCCGCCACCCGAACTACATCTGGTCGCAGTTGGCGGACGATCGACTGACGGCGAGCCTGATCGTCGATGGACATCATCTGCCTCCGGAGGTGGTCAAGGTGTTCGTCCGCGCCCTGCCTTGCGACCGCCGCGTGCTGGTGAGCGACATCACCGGCATGGGCGGGATGCCGCCGGGCCGTTACGACACGAGCCTCGGCGCGGTGGAGGTGCTGGACGACGGCCGGCTGGTGGTGGCCGGACAGCGGCAGTACCTGGCCGGCGCCGCGCTGCCGATCGGCGTGGGCGTGGCGAATGTGATGCGATTCGCCGGCGTCGATCTGCCGACGGCCGTCCGCATGGCGAGCATCGGGCCCGCGGGGATCGTCGAGACGTGCTCCGGCGGATTCACGCCCGGCTCGCCGCCCGACTTCGTGCTGTTCGACATCGAACGCGATGACGCCGGACTGCCCGTCGCGCTTTATGTGCGACAGACCATCCTCAACGGCGAAACCGTCTTTGACGGGTATGAATAGTAGCGTCTTATGTGCTGGATTCCTCTACTCTGCGTATCGTTGTTTCTCGCCGACGTGGAAGGTCGGCCGACGGTGATCGTCGTCGTCGGCGCCGCGGGGGCGCCGGAGTACGGCCGGCAGTTCGAGACGTGGGCGGCGAATGTCACGGAAGCTGCCGAAGCCGGGAACGCGGAGGTGATCCGCATCGGTCTCGGCGAAGGCGGCGAAGGGGAGGCGAGCGATCGCGAGCGGCTGAAGAACGTGCTGGCCGAAGTTCCTCCCGATTCGCCGCATCCCGTGTGGCTGGTGCTCATCGGCCACGGCGCCTTTGATCGGCGGAAAGCGACGTTCAATCTTGATGGGCCGGACGTTTCGACGGAAGAGTTGAAGGAGTGGCTCGAGCCGCTTGACCGTCCGGTGGCGGTGGTGAACTGCGCCTCGGCGAGCGGGACGTTCTTGAGCGCGTTGGCGGGCGGCAACCGGGTGATCGTCACAGCCACGCGGAGCGGCGCCGAGCAGAACTTCGCCCGCTTCGGCGAGTATTTTTCGGCGGCCCTTTCCGACAGCGGCGCCGACCTGGACAAGGACGAGCAGGTGTCGTTGCTGGAGGCGTTCCTCGCCGCCTCGTCGCGGGTCGAGGAGTTCTACAAGCGCGAAAACCGGCTCGCGACCGAGCACAGTCTCATCGACGACACCGGCGACGGCCTGGGAACGCCGGCCGACTGGTTCCGCGGCATCCGCGCGGTGAAGGCCGCCAAGGATGACGCGGAGATCGACGGGCTGCGGGCCAATCAGCTTCACCTCATCTCGAGCGATCGTGAGGAGCTGCTCACGCCCGAACAACGCGCGCGCCGGGATGAACTGGAAGCGGAGATCGAAACCCTTCGCCGCCGCAAGGCGGAGTTGGACGGGTCGCAACACTACGCCGCGCTGGAGCCGCTCATGGTCGAGCTGGCGAGAATCTACGCCGAAGCGGAGCAGGCGGATGCCGAAGACCGCAATTAACCCGTCCCCTACTTCGTCCACGCCGACCCCAACGCAATCCGCCAGCCGATCACCGTATCCGATCTCCGGCTGAGTCGAGTGAGCTGAGAGTAATTCGTCGCAAGCCCTAACGCAAACGCTCGCGCCTCACGTTGGCATGTCCGCGGACGAATCATCCCGCGATGTAAGCG
>JAHWKS010000313.1 GCA_019347795.1 Planctomycetota bacterium
ATGCGGGACGAAGCCCAAAGGAAAGGCATGGTCCCGCTCCGCGTGGCCGGCATCAACTTCATGCACCAAGGCGTGACCACCGCAGAAGAAGTGCTCGCCGAAACGTTGGTCGAGGCGTAATGACGAAACTTGAATCGACAACACGCCGACACTGCATCGAGCCTTGGCTCCGCAACGCAATCGCCACCACACGGACCGGCGCGGCCTGGAGGGAATCAGACGAGACAACGCCATCAACCCCGCCCGCGGCGAACCGCTCGGCGTGGATGTCGAAGTCGGACCGCCGTTTGGGAGCGTTCAGCCCGGCCTCGGCGGTCCGATCGCCGAAACCGGCGCGGCGGGGGAAGGAGCGTACGTCGAGTTCGATTCGGTGGGAACTGAGATACCGACCGATGTCGGTCCCCGCAAAACGGCGCGAATTCCCACCGAAAAGCCGTTGTTGCTGGACGAACTGCATGCTGAGCTCATAATTGTCCCACGCTGGTGGGAGTTTTGGAAATGGTCCTGGTGGACAAGCAAGACCTGATTCGCATTTTCGCCTGTTGCCGACAGGCTCAGATGTCGGTCCACCGCATCCTGCCCTTCGGCGATGTATGGCGGGAGTTTCAACAGTTTTACAGCGAGAGAAGACGCGGTTTGCTGAACAATTGCCTAGAACAACTCGGCATGCTTTTGCCTCCTGAAACGGCCGCCCCGTCGCGAGAGCAGGTCGAGCGTACCGCCCGCTGGCTGCCGTTCACCAGCCGGCTGCGGTCGGTCGTGAATGGCCGTCGTCCGCGGCTCGCCGTGTCCGCCGATCATCTGGCGTACATTGATGCAGCCTTGAAGCAATTTCGGAGCTTCCTCGATCAGCCGCAAAAGCCGAACACGCACGAAATCATCGCAATGCGAACGGAACTTTACACCTGCCAGTGGCTAACCCGCGCCTACCTCGCCGGCGACAAGGCAGCCGACGCCGCACAACACGTGGAGCACTTCAACCAGTCCGATTATCGCCAACACGTCGCCATCGACGAGATCGTCCCCCTGCTCGAAGAGCCCGCAAAGCGATCAGCGTAGTTTCGTCGCACCATTAAGCCCTACTCAACCAGCACCAACACCACCCCAGCCCCGCCCCACAAAGGCCGTCCCATGCCAACCTTCCAATTCCAGGCCCGCGATACGATGGGCAATCCCATCGAGGACGTCATCGAAGCCCCAACGGAGGACGAAGCCCTGGCCACGATTCGCCAGATGGGCTACTTCGTCACCAGGATCTCCGTCAAGAAAGGACGCGGCGGGCCGCAGGAAAAGAGGGGCGCCAAGAAAGGCCGCACCTTCGCCCTGGGCGGGGCCAACAGCAAGAAGATGACCACCTTCACCCGGCAGCTTGCCATTCTGCAAGACGCCGGCCTCCCCATCCTGCGGAGCCTGCGAATCCTCGAGATGCAGTCCAAGCCGGGCGCCCTCAAGAACGCCCTCATGGACGTCTGCGACGAGATCGAGTCCGGCGCCACCCTCTCCGAGGCGATGGCCAAGTCGCCCAAGGTCTTCAGCCGCCTCTACGTCAACATGATCAAGGCGGGCGAGGCCGGCGGCGCCCTGGAGCTCATCCTCCAGCGCCTCGCAGACTTCATGGAGCGCGGTCAGGAAATCCGCCGCAAAGTGAAGGGCGCCCTCATCTACCCGGTCATCGTGGTGCTGGTGGCGGTGCTGATCCTCACCTTCATCATGATCAAGATCGTCCCCGCCTTCGCCGAGATGTTCGCCGAGTTCGACTTCGAGCTCCCCAAGATGACCATCCTCTTGATCAACATCTCCAACAAGACGGTCATGTACTGGTACCTGATCCCCGCCATCCCCTTCACCATCTGGCTTACGGTCAAGCTGCTTCGCAAGTTCCGGCAGGGGCGGATGGCCTGGGACCTCTTCATCATGCGGCTCCCCATCTTCGGCGGCCTGGTGGAGAAGAACATCATGGCCCGCACCACGCGCACCCTGGGCACCCTGGTCGCCAGCGGCGTGCCGATCCTGGAGGCCCTCTCCATCACCCGCGAGACGGCCAATAACGGCATGTTCGAGCGGATGTACGGCAAGATCACCGAGGCCATTCGCGAGGGGGAGACGATCGCCAAGCCGATGCGGCAGTACTCGAGGCCTCCCTTCCACCCGCTCTGCCTGATGATCTGGATCACCATCGGCTCGGCGCCGATCCTCTTCGCCCTGGCGGTGGCCGAGCTGCTCACCGTCCAGACCGCGGGCGCCGCGCTGGCCGGCGGGGCGGTGGGCGCCTTGTGGTACTTCATCACCTTCCGCAAGCCGATCGCCGAAGAGATGGTGGTGAACATGGTGGACGTGGGGGAAGAGACGGGCGAGCTCGACACGATGCTCTACAAGGTGGCCGACTACTTCGACGACGAAGTCCGCACCATGACCGACGGCCTGATGAAGCTCATGGAGCCGTTGATGATCGTCTTCCTGGGGGGCGCGGTCGGCTTCATCGTCATCGCCCTCTTCCTCCCGCTGGTGGCCCTGATCCAGAACCTGTCCTGACAAATGCGGAATGCGGATTGCGAAATGCGGAACAGGAACACCAAGACTCCAATGATACCGGAATGAGGAGATACCCCATGACTATTGAAACCCGAACCCCGACCCCCTCTCCGCATTCCGCACTCCGCACTCCGCATTCCCCGCGCCCGGGCTTCACCCTCGTCGAGATGCTGGTGGTGATCGTCATCATCGGCCTGTTGGCGGCGATCCTCATTCCGGCAATCTATGCCGCCGTCACCAACGCGCGGGAAGCCGCGATTTCCGCCGAGATCACCCAACTCGAAATGGCGGTCGAGTCGTACAAGAACGCCAACAACGACTATCCGCCGAATTTCTACGAGGACTACACCAACACGCCGTGGACGCAAACGGTGCTCTTCCGACACCTGCGGCGGGTTTCGCGAAGCGCCGGCGAGGTCATGACAAGCTGGGACAACGCGGCGAACGGAAATCCGCTTCTCGGTACGGCCGACCCCAGTGCAACCACCACTCCAAAAACGCAGATCGACGCGGCGGAGTCGCTTGTGTTCTGGCTCGGCGGACTCAGCAAGAGCGCGACCAGTCCACTCACCGGCGGCAATTGCCCGCTGATTCCGGTAACGACGACATCCGTCTCATCGCGCGTGATGATCGAGCGGGATAACAGCTACTTCGAATTCCGGGAAGATCGCCTCACCGACCTAGATGGCGACGGACTCCCGGAGTACATCCCGCCTCAGGGGCCGAATGTGCCCTACGTCTACTTCGATGGCCGCTCGTACGACAATCTTCCGGATGTGGTTCCCTCCGGAAGTCCCGACGGCATCCCCGACGACGACCGTTACGCACAGTATCCCGCGCTGACCGACACGGCTGGCCTGGCGTCGCAGTTTGGACGCGTTCGCCCCTACGTGGTGGGTACGAACGCGGGCGGCTATCCCGTCTACGCCAATGATGGAAAATTTCAAATTCTCTGCGCCGGCATGGACGGACTATACGGCAATCCGGGCACGAGCGAGTTCAGTAATCCCCTGGACCGTAAAACCTACCTGACGGAGTTCAGCCAAGGACAAGCGCAGTTCGACTTGTCCGCGACTCCCGGAATCACTGGCGCCGGCCGCGCGATCAACTATGTAAGAGAAGACTTCGACAACATCGCCAACTTCAGCGGCGGCGTTTTGGAAGACCAGATGCCGTAGTTGGAGTTCACGCTTCAGCGTGTCCTCGCAAACCGGACCATCTGCCTGACGGCTGGACTCCAGCCGTCCGAATCACACGACGCAACGATGATCATTACTTCCTCCACACTGCACAGCCGACAGCTCGCCCCGGCGCCCACTACGGCCGGGCGTGGCGGCTTCACGCTGGTGGAGTTGCTCATCGTCATCATGATCATAAGCATCCTGGCCTCGATCACCACATTCGCGTTGTGGGATTCGATGGAGGCCGCCCGCGCCGCCCGCACGCGGGCGCAAATCCAGAAAATCCACGAGTTTCTCATGATCAAGTGGGAGTCGTATCGCACGCGTCCCGTGCCCGTTAATACCGGCCGGCTCCCACGCGAACTAGCGCCCAAAGCTCGGCTGAACGCCTTGCGTCAACTCATGCGGATGGAGCTTCCGGACCGGATTACGGATGTCACCGACGATCCAGCGCCCATCTTAGAGATTCCCAGCGGAACGTCGGTTATCAATGTCGATATGCCCGAACCGGCTCTTTGGCTCGCATATCGGCGTCGGGCCACGTCCACCTGGTCCGAGGCGAACCAGCAGGCTGAGTGTCTCTATCTTATTCTTGCCTCGATGCAGGACGGCACGCGCAGCGCTCTGGAGTTCTTCCGCGACAACGAGGTCGCGGATACGGATGGGGACGGGATGCTGGAAATCGTCGATGGCTGGGGCCGTCCGATCCGTTTCCTGCGTTGGGCGCCTGGTTATCAGTCGCCGCTGCACCGAATCGACCAATTCCAGCTACCCGCTGCGCAGCGGACTGAGCTTCAGCCTGATTCATTCGACGTGCTGAAGGTCGATCCGCGATGGAAGAACAACAACCACACCGACCGACACTACCCGGACGATCGGCCCACCGATTATCCCGTGGGCGCTCTGCCCGCGTCGCCGGTCGATGTCACTTTGGACGACCCCTTCCAACTCTTTCCGGTCGTGTTTTCCGCGGGGTCTGACGGCCTGTACCACGTGCTCCTTGACCTATACGATCCCACGGTTGTTCCGGCCGCCGGCGATCCGCTTCCCAACGACGACTATGACCCCTCGACCGGGGCCTACAACGGGGTTGCCGTCGCCAATCAGCTTCACTACCGGAACACCAACGCGGCGTCCTTTACGTATTCCTCCGGGTGGCCGTTTCCAGAGTACCCGCCGCCGGCGTGGCCGACACAGGCTAACCCGCCTCCGCCTGGTTCACCGCAATTGTGGCCCGAGATCAGCTCGAGGGCGGCGCCGCGAAACGATCCATACCTATTGTTGCCTGGGTCGGAAATGCCGGCCAGCGGCGGCGTAGGCGTGCGAATCGGCGTTCAATACGGCGCCGGCGCTGAGGACAACATCGACAACCATTGGCTCGTCGTCGAGTAAAGCGTGACAAGGTACATGCAACGCAACCGCACTTCGCAATGTCGCCGCGGAATGACCCTCACCGAGCTGATGGTGGTTGTAATGATCATGGTCATCCTGCTCGGTATTGCGTTGCCGATGATGAGGCCTGCGCTGGAAGACCGCCGGATTCGTGAAGCGTCGCGCCAGTTCAACGCCTTCCTCCGCGCCGCCCAGGCCCGCGCCGCCGAGAGCGGCCGCAGCTACGGCATTTGGATCGAGCGCGACGAGGTCTATCCGAACATCGCCTACCAGGTCTACTTCGCCGACTCGCCGCCGCCCTACGCCGGCGAAACGCAGGACGCCGCAGTTTCCGGTATTAGCGGCGTTGACCTCAACACCCCTTGGTTCGACCAGCCGAACAACATTCGCTATTCACCTCAGGTCAGGCAGACGCTGCCGTGGGTCGAGGGGCTGCGGCCTCAGTGGCTGCGCAGCGTCACGTTGACGGGCGCCTTCTCCTTGGAGGTCGTACATCCGGAATCTGACGCCGCCACTGCGCCGCTGGTGAGGCGCGGCGACACAATTCGGTTCAACTTCACCGGACCCGATTACCTAATCTATGACATCGTTACGGAAGACTCTCCACTAACGTCGGACAACCCGAATACGACGATGACGATCGAGCCACCGGTTGCCGGCGACCTTTACGCTGGTCGCCAACCGCACCCCAACACGGGCTTTCAGCTTATCATCGGCCCCTCAATTACCGACCGCCACACGCACAATCCCAACAATGCTCCCAGCGCCGCCGGTCCGATATTCTCGGGAGCGAAGTTTCAAATCGAGCGGCAGCCGCAGCGCACCGCCGCCGGCTCGCTGACGCTGCCGAACACGACCGCCATCGTTCTGAGCCTGTCCGGCGGACAAGGAGTGATTCGCACCAACAGCTCCGGAACGCTGCTCGACGACTTCCACGAGTTTCGGGCATTGCCCCTGACGCCGCCCGCCTTCGATGACACGCCGGTGGTGCTCATGTTTCGGTCCGACGGCAGCGTTGACATCGTGGCGTCCAGTTCCGGAGGCGTCGGGATTCCCAACGGGCCGCTGTACTTTCTGGTCGGCCGAGCCGACGTGGACGAGGGAGAGCCGGTGACGATCTCCAGCCCGGCGCCGGCGATCCAGGATGATTTGACTTGGCAGGCCCTGGATGACCCCAACAGTCTCTGGTTGGTGGTGAATGATCGAACCGGCGCCATCACCACATCGCAGAACACGGTCTGGCTCCCCGCGCTGGTGGCGCAGGGACTCCCGCTCACCGCGCCGCTGGTTACCAAGACACGCGCGGCCCGCGGCCTTGCCCGAACCGGAATCAGTGTGGGAGGGAATTGACCGAATGACCTGTCCGCATTTGAGAACCGGCAATCCGCGAATTTCCCGCGGCGTCAGCGTGCTGGAAGTCTTGATTTCGATCGGGGTAGCCTCGATCGGTTTGTTGGGCGTGATCCTATTGGTTCCATTGGCCGACCACCAGATGAATCGCGGGTTCATGCTGGAGCGGGCCAGCCAGACCGGCGTCAACGCCGTCCGCGACTTCGAGGCCCGCGGCATGCACGACCCCACGACGTGGATGTGGGGCGCCCGCGGCGTGGCGGAGAGACT
>JAHWKS010000314.1 GCA_019347795.1 Planctomycetota bacterium
ACCCGGTCAGTGGTGGTCTGCCGGGTGGGGGCGAACCGCTGGAGCAGATCCTGAGAGACGGCCGTACGGACATTGGCGTTGCGGTAGTGCGTCTCCAGGCGCGCGGCCAACTCGGCCGCCGAGGCATGACCGGCCCACGTCAACCGGCGACTGTAGTCGGCAATGCGGCGGCCGGCGTCGGCGGTCGGCTGTTGTTCGTATTCCTCGATCGTCTCCATCAGTCGGGCAAAGTCAAAGGGCGCGGCCGCCCACCCGCGCAGCTCGCCGGCGAGGGCGATGAACTCCTCCCGGGCGAGGAATTGCCGTTGTGGGTCGGACAGCCCCGACCACTCCATCCGCCGCAGCACATGTTGGGCGTGGCGGCGCCGCCCGTGCGGATCGCCCCCCGTCCCCGCTTCCGCCAACAGCCGTGTCTGGCCGGTGAGCAGCCAGCGGCGCCAATCGCTGGCGCCGCGGCCGTGACCCAAAGCGGCATCGACGCTCGTCAAACGCTCCAGCATCCTCTCCGGATGAAGCGCGACTTCGACGGTGAATTCGTCCGGTTGTCCCGCGAGTTCATAGACGCTTCGCCATACCGCCAGCCGGCGAGCGAGGGCGTAGCCCGCCGCCCGCGCCCGGCGCTGCTCCTCCGGCGATGGGGCCGATGCGGCGGTTTTCTCCGTCTCGGCCGCCAGCGCATCAAGAACGTCGAGCGTCTTTGCGGCTTGCGGGCAGTGCAGCTCCTCCAGCGTCGCCAAGCATCGGACCTCATATCGCCCCTGCTCGGCCCAGTTGCTGCAAAATTCCAGGCTTGCCAGCTCGTCGAGTTGGATCAGCAGCGATTTCGCGAGGGGCCAAGGGGTTTCAACTTCGCCAGCCGCCGCTTCGTCCGTGAGGCTCTCCATGTCCGGCGCCGCATGGGACGCAGGCGCCAGCGGCATAGTAAGGTCGAGGCTCGCGACCGGTTCGAAAGTCACGTCCAGCGGCCCTTCCAGCGAGACGCGGCGCGACGCCAAGGAAAGGATGTCCGTCTCGCGGTGCACGTCGGCGACCGCCTCCAAGGAAGCAAGCATCACCGGCGAGGGCGAGGAGAGCAACTGCGGCGACGTCGCGGCTGAGGGAAGATGTGACGGTCTGCGACTCACGGCCCGCTCATCAACCTGCCACCCCCGCGGCGTCTGCGCAACCCACACGAACGCGCTGCAGACCGCCAGGATCGAGATCGCAATCACCGCCGAACGTTGTTTTTTCATACGCGCAGTCCAGCACCTAAGGGTCGCTCGAGAAATATCTGTCGTTCGAGCTTACCCCGCCCCACCCGGCCGCTACCGCGTCCGACCTCCCCACAGGGGAGGTTAAGGACATTAGTTTCTCGAACGGTCCTAAGCTTTCCATTGCCGCCGCGTCCGTGGAGCGTCACCCCCGTGCAGCCTTGCCGGGGGACAGCAACCGGGCCGGCCTTGCCGGCAGGGCGCCCGAAGGTCCCGGCCGGGCGAGCGGGTCCTACTCTGGAAATCGGAGCGGCGGCGACGAAAATAGAGTGCGAACCGCCGGCGGCCGGCGCCTTGTGGGAAAAACTCCCGCCGTCGATCGGGATATGCCTGAGAGCGGGCACTCTGCGACTTGCATCGCTCAGGCCCGTTTCTCTCGGAGAATCGCCCTACTTGGACTTCTCCGAACGACGGCGCATCTCCGGTCCGGCGTCCGGCGGCATCGACTGATGCCAGCCCACGACCTTCGCCGTCAATCGTTCGACAAGCTGGGGACGGGCGGCGGCGAGGTTGGTCGTTTCGCCGCGATCGGACGCCAGATCGTAAAGCTGCCGATCGGTGCCGTCGTACTCGCAGAGAAGTTTCCAGCGGCCGTCGCGCACCGCCAGGTCGGGGAGGTCCCCCTCGCCGTAGAAGGCGTCGCGATCGGGCGGGCGGCGGAAAAAGAGAGGCTGCGAGCGGGAGTCGCGTGACTGGCCCAGCAACACGTCGGGCAAGGACTCGCCGTCGAATTCCACATCCTCCGGCGGCGCCGCGCCGGCGATCGCCAGCAGCGTCGGCGGCAGGTCGATGGCGGCGAAGAACGACTCGCGATTGACGGCGCCTGCCTGGGCTGCGCCGATCCAGCCCGGTCCCCAGACGACCAGCGGCGAGCGAATGCCCCCCTCGTAGAGCATTGTCTTGTGTCCGCGAAACGGTCCGGCAGAGCCGGCGCCCGCTTCCGGTCCATTGTCGGAGCAAACGAGGATCAGCGTGTTGTCGCGCAGTTTCTCGCTGCCGCGGATGTAATCGAAGAGCACGCCCAACTGCTCGTCCATCGTCTCCAGCACCCCCAGGTACAGCGATCGCTTGTCGCCGTCGCCGCGTCGCTCCTTCGGCGGGAAAAACGGTGAGTGCACGTCATCGGGCCAGAGGTTCACATAGAACGGCTTCCCATCGGCTTCGGCCTCTTGGATGAACTTCAATGCCGCGGCCGTGAAGGCGGCGGTCACCTGCGAGCGATCCTCCCACGTAATCGGGCCGCGGCCGAGCCGCTCGGACCCCAGGGCGTGCCGGCGAGGCGGCTTACCGTCGTAGGCGTCGCACAGCGGCAACACGCGCGGGCCGAGCCCCTCGAAGTTTGTGAGCGAGGCGTCGAAGCCGTACTCGGTGATCAGCGGCGCCTCGCCCACGTCGCGCTGGCCGCCGAGATGCCACTTGCCGAAGTGCCCCGTGGCGTAGCCGGCGTTGTGCAGCATGCGGGCCAGCATCGGCGCCTGCGGATCAAGCCACTGCGCCATTCCCCGCTGCTCGTTGCTGGCGCGGTTGTTCAGGAAGGACGTGATCCGCCACCGCTGCGGATATTGGCCCGTTGAGATGGCGGTGCGCGACGGGGAGCAGATCGGCGAGCTCACGTAAAACTGCTCGAACCGAAATCCCTCCACGGCCAGGCGGTCGATATTCTCCGTCTTCGCCTCCGTGTTGCCGAAACAGGAGAAGTCGCCCCAGCCCATGTCATCGATGAACACCAGCACGATGTTCGGCCGGCGGACCTCTGCGGCGAAGGAATGCGTGGCCGTGAGAAGCGAGAAGACGGCGAGGAGAGCGAGGGCGTGGTTCATGGGTGTCTTGCGCGGATCAGACGGTTCGTTCTTTTACCGGGCGAGTCAAATTGAAGGCGTGACGCCAGCGGAGCGCGGATCGGCCGCCGAGATAGGCGTAGATCCCCAAGGCGCCGATCATGACGAAGCACCAGCGGGCGGCTTTCCCTTGGGCGAGCTGGTCCTCCAACTCCAGCAGGGCCACCACGCGGCTCTCGGCGCCCGCCAGCAGTGTCAGCCCCAATAGACCCGCATAGAGAGCGGCCATGCCGGCGCCCACGAAGGTGACCATCCAGGCCGTGCTCCAGTCGGGAAGTTGTACGGCGTACGTCGCGTACGCAAGTTGCACCGCCGCCGCCAACAGCGCCAGCCACGCCCACCGCGCCACGGGAATCGTCTGATCGGACTGCAAATAGTCGGCGATTTCCAGCACCGCCGGGAGGGCGCCGAAGACGCCGAGCACCGCCAAGGACATTCCCAGCAAGTAGCACGTCCATCGCCGCTCCGGCTCCGGTTCGTAACCTCGGACGGCTGCACTCGCCGATGAAGAAGTCCCGACTTCGACCGGCGGAGCTTCCGGCGGCGCCTCAGCGACGGGAATCTCCGCACCGAGTGACGGCGGAGCCTCGGGCGAAGCCGGCGGCGCCGGCTCGTTGAGGGGAAGCTCCTTCAGCCCCCGCTCCTCGACAATGACGGGAGCACCTTTCGCTTTTGGCGGCGGCGCCGGACGAGGCCGGGACTTCGGCGGGGGCGGGCTGGGCCGGCTTTCCGTCGCCGCACGGCGTCGCTCGCTGGCGGCCACAGGAGGCGACGTTACGGCTTCCACGCCTGAGGGATGCTCGCGGCGGGGCGCCGGCGCTGCGGACGACGCGCTGCGAAGCTGCTTCTCCCGCAGCTTTCGCTCCAGCGTTTCCGCCGACGGAATCCGCACCTTCTGCTGACAGCGCGGACAACGCACCATCTTCCCCGCATGACGGCGAGAGACCGTTAAGCGATGGCCGGCGGGACAGTTCAGCGAGACGGGCATCCGGGCGAGGGGCGAGCAGGGAGGGCGAAGCCGTTACCTCCAATATCCCCCGCGGCCGATGCTTCGTCAAATGTCGCGGGAATCAGTAGGAGCCGTCTCCCTTGAGCGAGGCGGCGTCGCCTTCGTCTTTTGGCTTTTCATCTTTCGGATCCGGGTCGGTGGTCGCTTCGCGATGCAGATTCAGCAGCGTCCTGGCGTAGTCGAGTTCGTTTACCGCCAGTTTGACGGCAGTCTGCAGCGATTGCATCTCGGACTGCGAGATCACGTTCTCGTTCCTGGCATTGATCTCCCTGGCCCGCTCGTACTCGTTATCGGCCTTCTCGAGCCGCGCCTCGGCCGTCTGCTCGTTTAACTTGAGCAGGCGCAGTTGCGATTCGTATTCGCGTCGCACGCGATCGGCGTGACGGCGGGCGAGGTCCCGCTCCGCCTCCACTTGCTCGATTTCCAGGCCTAGCTGCCCCTCGCGCACCCGCCGTACCCTGCGTTCCGCCTCGCGCAAGGCGTGCCCGGTGTCGATCAGCGCCTTGCGGGTTTCGGCCAGATGGCCCAGGAGATTCTGTTGTTGAACGGAAAACGGATTCGACGGGGAATGCAGCGCTGAGTTAGCGCCGCCAGGCGGGCCGAGAGGAGCGGCGCCGCGGCCGGGCGCGCTCGCCGGCGCCTCGGGTTCGGCAGGCGCCTCGGCGGCCTGCGGTTGATACCTCGGCGCCGGACCTCCGGGAGGCGGCAGGTTGTGCGGCGCTGCGGCGCGCGGAAACCTGGGAGGCGCCTCTTGAGCAGGCGCTACCGCGGGGCGCGGCTGTCCATGCGTGGGCGGCGTTTGGGCCGTGCTGTCGACCTTTGTGCGGACACGATCACCTTTCCGGATCGGGCCTTTGTGGTACGGTTTCAGAATACGCGTCACGGAGACATCGGGCTTCGTCAAGACGACTTTTACCCGGCCCAGGTACGTCAAGCCGCGGAAGACATCCAACGGGTGTCCCGTTTTCAGCCCGTCGTCCGAGCCGAGCGAAACCTCGACGAGTTCGCTATCGGACACCGCCAGCACCACGCCTTCCAACGACGGCAGGATGTGCGACACGGTGGGCGTCTGAGTCGTCCCCTCGGCGTTGGGGTTCCAGCGCAGCTCCTGGTTCTCATTCAGCAGTTCGGCGAGGCGGTTCTCGACGATCTGGTCCTTGTTCGCCTCGCGCTTTTCCAGGCCCCCCTCCACCTTCGCCAATCGCTGCTTGAGCTCTTCGACCTCGAGCTGTTGCAGTTTCTGCCGGGCGTCAAATGCCTGACTCAGCGTTTCTTTCAGTTTTGCTCGCAGCCGGTCCCGCTCTTCTGCGATCTCGCCGGTGGCGCCGTCTTTCGTATCGAGCGCTTTCAATTGGCGGGCCATGTTGAGCGAGATCGTTTCCAAGTCGGCGAAGTGCTTCGCCGCTTCGACCGCGGCGGGCGATGCAAAACGCGACTGCGTCCGTGGATAGATCGGTATTTGTACCGCGCCCGGAAATGTCACGCCGCCGTAAGAAGGATTGGCCGGATTCCCGGCGCTGGGCGTCGCCGCGGGCCGACGCGTTTCGACCTGCGCCGACGCCAAAGCCGCGGCCAGCAAGACCAACGCCGACACAGATAGCTGATAACTGAAATGCGCGGGCATCGGGCATTCTCCTTAAGGTACGAGTGCGACTGGACTGCATCACTCCCAACTCTCCAGGCGTAAGATCGCCTGGTCGATCTCCTGAAGCTCCTGGTCGAATCCGTCGTCCCAAGCGGCGCTGCCGGCGGTTTCCGTCCGGGACGCGGATTCATCCGCCGCGTTCTCCGGAATCGCAGTCGCGGCTTTGCCGGCATCGGGCGCCGGGGCTTCGGACACCGTCCAACGGAAAAGGCCGACGCAGGCTGCGACGAAGATCCCGCACGCAGCCGCCACCCAGATTCGCCGCCGATACGCCGGCTTCTGGGACCTCGCGACGGTTTGTTCCTCGACCAGCTCTTTCGGCACGGCGATCACCGTGGGCTGCTGCAAGTGAGCTACACATTGCTCCAACACCTCGGCCAACTCGTCTGCCGACGAATATCGATCTTCCGGCCGCTTGGCGTGCAGGCGGCCGATGATCTTGGCCAGCCACGGCGGCGTGTCAGGGTTCACCTCGCGGATGGCGCGCGGCGCCTGGTCGCTGATGCGGCGAAGCACCGCCAGCGCCGTCTCCGCGCGGAACGGCGGATGACCCGCGCACATCGCATACAACACGCTCCCCAGGCTGAAGAGGTCCGAGCGGCAGTCGGCATACTCGCCGCGGGCCTGCTCCGGCGACATGTACTGCGGGGTGCCGGGAATCACGCCGCTACGCGTCAGGCTGGCGTCATCGGCGGCTCGGGCCAGGCCGAAGTCGGTAAGCATGACCCGATCGACCCCCGCGTTCTCCAAGAGGATGTTCGCCGGCTTGACGTCCCGATGCACCAACCCCTGAGCATGCGCGGCCGCGAGTCCTTGCGCCGCTTGGAGCGCGATCCGCAGCGTCTCGTTCACCGCGAGCGGTCCGCAGCGGTCGAGCCGTTGCTGAAGCGACTCGCCGGCGACCAGCGGCATCACCAGGTACGGCAGCCGCGCCGCTGCGTCCACGGCGTGGATCGCCACGACGTGCGGATG
>JAHWKS010000315.1 GCA_019347795.1 Planctomycetota bacterium
TGGAGTGATGGAGTGATGGAGTGATGGAGTGATGGAGTGATGGAGTGGTGATGGAAACAGCGGTCGGGCAATTTGGTTACTTCGATATGCCGTTCCAAGGCTTCTCCCAATACTCCAACACTCCATCACTCCAACACTCCGCGGCTCTCCCCCGCCTTAAACGGAAATCGTCGCTATGAAGATTCGTCGCCGTTCATTTCTCGCGGGCGCCGCGGCCGGCGCGGTGAGTCTTGGTTTCGGCAACGCTTCCCGCGTCGCCGCACAGGGACGAACCGAGCTGGACGTCGCCGCCGGGCAGATGATCACTCCCGTCGCCGACCGGGCGATTCAGCGGGGACTGGAGTGGCTTGCCGGCAGGCATAACGACGACGGCTCGTTCGCCTCGGGAAGCTACGGCCGGAACGTCGGCGTGTGCGCGTTGGCGGGGCTGGCCTTCATGTCCGAGGGGAGCACTCCCGGCCGCGGCCGGTACGGGGCGAATGTCAGCAGAATCGTCGATTACCTCTTGGAGCACACTCAGGAGACCGGCTACGTCCACGCCTCCGGCGCCGCCAGTCATGGGCCCATGTACGGCCACGGCTTCGCGACCATGTTTCTGGCCGAGGTCTACGGCATGACGCCGCGGAGCGACATCCGGGAAAAGTTGGCCAAGGCCGTGCAGCTCATCGTCAACACGCAGAACGCGGAAGGGGGATGGCGGTATCAGCCGCAGCGGATGGACGCCGACCTCTCGGTCACCGTGTGCGAGATCATGGCCCTCCGCGCCGCCCGCAACGCCGGCATCAACGTGCCGGTGGGAGTTGTCGAGCGGACAATCGACTACGTCAAGCGCTGCCAGAACCCCGACGGCGGCTTCATGTACATGACCACCGGCGGCGCGAGCGCCTTCCCGCGCTCCGCGGCGGGCATCGTGGCCCTGTACAGCGCGGGAGTGTATGAAGGGCGGGAGATCGACCAGGGGCTGGAATACCTGATGCAGCACCTCCCCCGCGGCGACAACTTTGGCCGCGAGAGCCACTATTTCTACGGCCACTACTACGGCGTGCAGGCGATGTGGCACGCCGGCGGCGATTACTGGCGGCAGTGGTACCCGGCCATTCGGGACGCTTTGCTCGCCCGCCAGCGCGACGACGGCTCCTGGCTGGACCAAATCAGCCCCGAATACGGCACGGCCATGGCCTCGATCATCCTCCAGATGCCGAATAACTACCTGCCGATCTTTCAGCCGTGACGAAGCGGGACGCGCATTCAAAAAAGCGGCGGCTCCAAGGCGAACGCGGGGCCACGGCATTGCGTCCCAAAGCGAGAACTGCGTGGAGAAGTTCTTTATCGAAAATGCTTTGGGAACGGCGCCAGGAAACTGTCGCCGCGCGTTGATTGAACAGGAGTGAACAGAGATAACGGAGGAGAATTCTCTGTGTTCTCTGTCTCCTCTGTTGGCAAACGGATCGACGATGCATCCACTTTTTGCGCAAGCCGCTGGGCTCACCCATGACGTAATTGGAGCGGCAATCGAGGCTTATTCGTCCTGGCGCCAACGTGGAATGAGTTAACGGAGAAGGCAGAGGAAACAGAGTAGCCTTCTCCGTTTCCTCTGTTGCCTTCTGTTCAAAACTACCCGCCATCGCAAGAAATGGCTTCATGTCGTCAATCGGCAACAACTTATGCGTCGATGGCATCGAAGAATCGTACAAGGAAATCCGGTTGAAGACGCTCAGGATTTCGGCAAACGGGTTTGCTCAATCAGCTCAATTGGGATGTATGTCCCTCACATGTGTGATCACCGCCTGCGTTGCCGCCACAGCGCTGCGTGCGGAGAGTGGGGTCGCGATTCCCGTCGAAGGCCAGCCGTTCGCCGCCTCGCTGGCGGGCATCGACGATAGCTGGAGCCTCCGCTTCGAAACCGAGGATGGGCCGCGTGAGTTGCCGGCGGCGGAGCTGGTGCGGTGGGGGACGGCGCCGGAGTTGAACGGCGAGCCGATAATCGTTCTTGCCGACGGCGGCTTGCTGATCGGCGAGGTGCGGGAGATCGAAGGAGAGCACGTCGCCGTTAACTCGTTCCTCTTCGGCGACGTGCGGCTGCCGTTATCGCGCGTGCGGGGAATCGTCTTCCATCCGCCGGCCGAGCGGCTGGAGCGGGAGCGGTTGCTGGACCGCATGGCCACGGCTGAGGGATCGCGGGACCGGCTGCTGCTGGAGAACGGCGACGTGGTGGAGGGGCTGCTGGCCGGCGGAGGCCGTCGCGGCGTCCAGGGGCCGCCGGCGCCCCAAGAGACGCCGCAACTGGAAACGCTGCGGATGCAGGTGGATGACGGCGTGGCGGAGGTCCCGCTGGAGCGGATCGAGGCCCTCGTGTTCAATCCCTCGCTGGTCGAGGCGCCGGCCGCGGGCGGACGGCGGGCGTGGGTTGGATTTGAGGACGATGGCCTGCTCCTGGTCGATCGCGTCGAATCGCAAAGCGGGTTGACCACGCTCGTGCTTCCAGGGGGCATGCGCGTGCGGACCGATGACGAGGGCTTTCGCGACAGCGCGCAACTGGTGCAGCCGATTGGCGGCGCCGCCGTCTACCTGTCGGATCTTGAGCCGCTTGGTTACCGGCACATTCCCTACCTGACGCTCTCGTGGGAATACGGCCGGGACCGCAACGTCCTGGGCGGCCGCCTTCGCTCGGGCGCCCGGACATATCTCAAAGGACTGGGAATGCACAGCACGTCGCGTCTGGCGTACCGCCTGGAGGAGAAATACGAGCGATTCGAGGCGGAGTTAGCCCTTGACGACGCGGCTGGTCGCGAGGGGAGCGTCATCTACCGCATCTACACGGCTGGGGCCTCGGGAGAATGGACGCCGGTGTTCGAGAGTCCGCTTGTGCGAGGCGGCGATCCGCCATTGCCGATCTTGGTGGAAGTCTCCGGCGCCCGGGCGATGGCCCTGATTGTCGAGTATGCCGATCGGGGCGACGTGCAGGACTACGCGAATTGGCTCGACGCCCGGCTGGAGTTGTAGGGTGGGACGTCTCACAACGGGTCTTTTTTGCGCGCCGCGGTTCCCCACGAGTGAAGCAGCCCGTGTTTCCACGATTCCGCTACAACGAGCGGAACGACCGCGAATCGATTCCCGTAATTGGAGGACGAGTCAGGTTTGAAACTCGTCCCGACGATCCTTTTTTTGTACACAGCATCGATCTACGCGCCGCCGAGTTCGAGGACGCCGACCTGGCGCTGCTCACGTACTGGTTCGACGAATGGGAATGCTTCAGCCGGGTCGAATCCCTAGATATGCGTGGAACGGCGGTCAGCGACTCGGGGTTGGGCCATCTCTGCAATTTGAAGTCGCTTCGCGAACTGGACTTGCGGAACACCCGGGTCACGCGCGAGGCAGTCGCGAAATTGCAACAGGCGCTGACCGACTGCAAGATTTCATTTTGAGGAGCAAAACGGGACAGTCGGGACAGTCGCATTTTGCCCGTCTTTTGCCGGGCTTTAGCCGGCCTGGGGCCTGCCACCGGTTTTAAAATTGGCGGGCAAACCTGGCCGACTAAAGCCGGCCATAAGCCGCCCCAGGTGGTTAGCCGCATTCGGGGCGGGTTGGCGATGTCGTTGACAACGCTGTTGATCAGTAGAAAATGACCGTATGGCGACGGAACATACCAACCGCAGCATCGATCTTCAGGAGCAGGCCGACGGCGACGCCGTTTTGCGGCACGCATTCCAGGGAGAGGCGGTCGATCCCGATGTCGCCCGCCGCGTTCGCGAGCGGGCGGCCAAAGTCACGGAGGAAATCCGCCGCCTCCACGGCATCATTGATGACGACACGTTTCATGCTCTGCTTCATGATGAAGACGACGAGCCATGAAATATGTCCTCGATGTCTCGGTCGCGCTCTCCTGGGTCATTCCTCGCCCGCTGACGGCAATGGCCGTGCGCCTGCGCGATGAGTATCAACAGCAACTCTATGAGGTAATCGCCCCTGCCCATTTCCCCCAAGAGGTCGCCAACGCTTTGACGAAGGCGGAGCGGCAGAAGCTGGTTCCTATCGGAGACGCTCGCAAGCTCATTCAGGATGTGCTGAACGCGGCGCCTGTCCTGCACTCCGTGGATCCGCTGTTCTACCGGGCCGTCGATATCTCCTCGCAAACGCGCAGCGCGTTTTACGATTGCCTATATATCGCCCTTGGCGAGCGGGAAGGGTGCGAACTGGTAACGGCGGACGACAAGTTGGTCCGCGATCTGCAGACTCGGTTCCCGTTCATCATCCATCTCTCTCAGCTGCCTTGAGTGACCGCGGCGTCGTACATTTAATACTTCGGAATCGGCATCAGCGGCTCAGTCCCGGTGTGCTTGTACGGCACGTGGTAATCCGGGACGAGCTTCACCCCGAAGCCGCGCTTGATCTCTTTCTGCGCCACCCCCGCCCACGGCGTTCCGGCGTGGTTCTGGATCACCGTTTCGTAAAGTGCGATCGACCGCTCGATGTACGGCTTGCTCTCCTCGGTCATCGTCTCTTTGCGGGTGGTGATGTCCCAGTGCACCAGCACCGCCTTCCCCTTTGTGAGCGGCGCGACCTCGGGCTTCTGGACGAACGCCTGCAAATAGGACCCGTATTCGTACACGCGGGCCTGGTAAGCCACCAGGTGGGCCCGCATCAGGTCATAGTTCGCCTGCCATCGCGGGTCGGTTTCCTGCTCGCGCTCATAGAGCAGCTTTTCGACCGTGTCCGAGGCGGCGGCCAACGCGGTCAGGTACAGCGGAAGCTTTTTCAGCTCGTGATCCACCTGCTTCACGAAGGTGGGATATTCGGGCGAGAACTCGACCCGCAGCTCAATGTACTTCGCCGCCTGCGGATTGTACGGGTCCAGCGTATAGATGATATCCCAGAGCGTCGTCTGCAGCTTGCTCTTGTCGCGGTCGAAGAAGCATTCGGCCCGGCTCCGCAGGTCCACGCGGTAGGGTCGCATGATGTCCAATTCGTATCGCCGCTTCTCGCCCCGCACCAGGTTCGACTCCAGGCTGGGGAGCATGAAGTAGATGCCGCCGGTTTCGCGGGCCATGCGGCATTGCTCGTAGGGGCCGAAGCCGCTGGGGAAGGCGTCATGCCGCCGGCGGAAGCCGTTGGTCTGCAGTTGCTCGACGAACGCCGTCTCCGGACCGCGATTGATCCGCAGCCAGTGAATGTGATTGGTCTGCGGGTGCCGCCAACGCATGAAGGCGTAGGGATAGCCGAACACCGCCTCGCGTCCCAGCGTGTAAATCTTGCAGCGGGCGGCCTTGGCGGCTTCGATGGCGGCCTCCACGTACGCGGCGTTGTCTTCATGCTCGCCGCTTTCGTCGGTCACCAGCACGAGCATCATCCGCCGCTGGGTCCGCATGCAGTAGCTGCGATGGTCGGTGATCGCCCTGCCGACGGCCGTGCACATATTCTCCAGGCCCGACTCGTCCACGGGAACTTGCTCGATCGCAAATTTGATCTTGTTGACCTCGTTGGTCGGCGGCTTCGTGTGCAGGATGTAGCCTTGCCCGTAGCTCACCACGGCGGTGGTGAGGGCGTCGCTGTTGGCGGCGTTCACCAGCCCCAGCTCTTCGTAGACGCGATAGATGCGGTCGCGGATTTCCCGCTGGTCGTCCTTCATGCTGTTCGACTGGTCGAAGCACCAGACCAAGAGCACGTTGCTCTTCTGCAGGTTGTTCAGAATCTCCTGCGTGATGCGGTCCATCGCCTCGTCGTAGTCATCGACGATGGCCCGGGGGTCGCCGAGAAATCCCTCGGGCACTTCCTCGATGATCCGCTCGCTGGGAGGCGCGAGCACGTTGAGCCCCGTAATCGCCACGTCGCTCACCTCGGCCCGCTCGGCGACCGACTGATCCACCTGCATCGAGGCCGCGGCCGCCGAGGCGGTCCCCAGCGCCCCCATGGTGGGCGCGGCGCTCACGACCGAAACCGCCTGCTCGGTGACGGCCTCGATCTGCTGGTCCAGCTCCACCTCGACGAACTCTTCATCCGGCTCCTCGAACATCTCAGCGACGATGGTCTGCAGCTTCTCCTTCGTCGGCTGGTCCACCATCAAGAGCGCCAGCGTGATGAGCACCGCCAGGTGCACCGCCATCGAGACGAACACGGAGCCGAAGCTCTGGAAGAAGCCGCTATTGAGCACCGAGCCGCGGCGGCGGGGCGATACTCCATCCTCTTCGTCGCCGGCCTCTTCGACCAAATCCTCGTCCAGCGGCGCGACGTCATCACCGGGAAGCGGACCGCGACTGCGACGGTCCTGATGCAGGCCTGAATCTTCGGTAAGCGTTGCGCCGTTGCGTGCCATGAAAAACCCTCCTCGGCCGGGGAACGCGGAAGCGCGTACATTCGGCGGAGCCCTGTACGATTATAACCGTTTTTTCCCAGTCCTGGGACCTTTTTATTTGTTCGGCAGGCGAGAGAAACTTATTGCCCGATTCGCGCGATGCCCGCGGCGGCCCGGCGCGATATGATTGCTAGCATGCCTCTGGACCTCCTTCATCCGCTCTTGCGCGACTGGTTCGACCAGCGATTCGGCGAGCCGACTGAGCCCCAGCGGCTGGGATGGCCGCACATCGCGGCGGGGCGGAATACGCTCATCGCGGCCCCCACCGGCTCAGGCAAAACGCTGGCGGCGTTCATGTTCTGCCTCGATCGGCTCTTCCGGCAGAGCGTCCAAGGCGAACTGCCCGAGGGGGTGCAGG
>JAHWKS010000316.1 GCA_019347795.1 Planctomycetota bacterium
CGTCACCCGCCGGATCCGTCAGCCCCCCGGCGTCAGCCGACGCCCACGAAGCCTCCTCAGCGGCGGCAACTCATGTTCGGCGTTTCCATCGGCGCGACGCTGGTGATCGTCGCGGCGCTGAGCGTTTGGATCGCCGTGGGCAGCCAGCGGGCCAGCACGCAACAGCGACTTGTAGAAGAAATGAGGCGCAATGGAGCGATCGTCTTTTATGACTTTCAGGTGGACAACTCCACTTTCAGTTCGGCGCCGCGACTGTTGACGAGGTTTCTTGGCATCGACTTCTTTCACGACGTACACACGGTGCAAATCGGTGACGGCGGCAATGTGCGAGTCGCAATGCCGCCTCTCAAATCGTCCGAAGTCGACCAACTGAAGTCGCTGCCCGCGTTAAGAAACGCCAAGGTTTACCGGCAAGTCGGCGCCGATGATTTGCGTTCCCTCGCTGAGATTGGGAGCCTCGAATCCCTCGTGATTGGTCAGTTTACCGGCGACAACGATGCTTTGACGCAAATTCGAGAGCAGCACCCGAATCTGCAAATCTCAGCTCTAAACCGCGCACTTTAGCGAGTCGCAAGGCGCCCGAGCGGCCAGCGGCGTTTTGCGGTCGTAGATTTCGCGGATCAGATCCTCGTAGCCGCGCACCATGACGTCCAGCGACCCGCCCTGGACGACGCGGCGGCGACCCGCCTGGCCCATCGAGCGGCGAAGCGACTCATCGGAGAAGAGTTCGCTCCATCGCGCCGCCGCCTCCTCGACGCTTCCCGGCGCCGTCAGATAACCTGTATTCCCCTCCTCAACCGATTCCGACACAGATCCGACGTTCGTGGCCACGACCGGCAGCCCGCACGCCATCGCTTCCAGGATCGAAACGGGGTTCGCCTCGTTGTGCGACGTGAGGGCGAACACATCCAGCGCCGCCAGCAGCTCCGGCACGTCGCTGCGAGAGCCGAGAAAGTGAACGTTATCGACGATGCCGAGCTCGCCGCCGAGTCGCTCTAGATCGTTCCGTCGCGGGCCGTCGCCGACGATCACGAATCGCGCATCCGCATGCACCGCGGCGGTCTTGGCCGCTGCACGGAGGAACAACTCGTGGTTCTTCTCGGGCCGTAGTGCGGCGACGATGCCGACCGCGGGCGCTCCCGGTGGAATCCCCAGCTCTCGCCGCACGTCTTCCCGCACATCCGGCCGGGGTCGAAAGCGATCGACATCCACGCCGTTGGGAATCACCCGCACCTTGTCCGGCGGAAAACCCTCTGCATCGATCAAGTGACGGGCGTGCGGCCCGGCCACGGCGATGAAGGCGTCGGTCATCGCCGTCAACCGGCGGTTGAGCCAGTGGATCCCGTCGGGCCATCCGGTGGAGTGGATCGCCGACAACACGACCGGCAGCCCCGCGCGGCGGGCCGCCAGCCGGCCCCAGAACATTTTGTCGCCGGCGCCGACGGTCACCACCGCGTCGATCCGCCGCATCGTCAGAAGTCGCGTCAGCCGGCTCAGAACGCGGATGTCCCACTTGCAGCACAAGAGGCGCGAGTGGGCGGGAACCTCGCGGGCGAGCTCTTCGCCCAGCGGCCCCAGTTCCTTCAGGCAACACAACTCCGGCGCAAAGCGCTCCCGGTCCATCCGGCGGATCAGGTTCACCAGCAGCGTCTCGGCCCCGCCGACCGGCATTGACGTGATGATGAACATCACGCGCAGCGGCCCTCGGTCATCCCGCGGAGGAAAGCGTCGGGCGATGGAAAGCGGCATAACGGCGTCCCGTGAGTGAATCAACGGCTTCGCCCTGCAATACCTTGCAGCGAGGCGAACATCATCTTCTTTTCTTCGGCGGTGAACATGCTTTGGCTGCTAAACGCCAGAAGCGTCAGCACGCCGACAATCGCGGCCGCGGGCGCCAGCCCCAGCACCAGCGAGAGCGGCGCCAGACCGGCGAGCACGGCGCCGCCGTCGATCTTCATCCCCACGCGGCGATTCATCGCCAGCGTGATCAGCCACATTACACCGTTGGAGGCCGCGGTGGCGATCACCGCCCCCGGCATCCCCCAGGGAGGAAGCAGCAATGCGTTGAGCGCCGCGTTCGCAATCAATCCCACGGCCAGCGCCGACGTGGCCAGTCCCGCCCGCTCTGCGCACCACAGGTAACTCTGGGCGATGACCGCGAGGCTGAGCCAGATGCACAGCACCAGCGTCCAGGGAAACACGGCCTCGCCCGCCGAATACTTGCCTTCCAAGGCCCAGCCGAAGAGGAGCGGCCCGACGGCGAGGAGCGCTGCGCCGGCGGCCGTGAACGAGAGGCCGATCAGCTTGAGGGCCAGGTTCACGCGCACCGCGGGCGTGCGGCGATCGCCCGCCTCCCAGTCGCGGCTAAGGTAGGGGAGCATCGCGGCGGCAAGCATCATCGCCACCCCGGCCAACATCTCGGGGGCGACGCGGCTGCTATGATACTGCCCAACGAGCGCCGCGGCGGCGCCGGCGTCGGCGTCGGCGAAGTAGAGGATCATGTAACGATCCACCACGCCCCCGAGGTTCGTCAGCAGATTGGTGAGCCACACCCACGCGGCGAAGGGCGCCAGCTTCGACCAGAACTCCGCATGCCGCAGCGGCGCCAGAGCGTTCGGCGCGCCGCGCCACGCATCGCGGAGGAAGAAGACCCCTCCCAGGCACGCCGCCACGCACGCGGCCCCGTAGGCGGTCAGCACGGCGCCGACGCGGAATTCCGTCGTCGCCAGCAGCGCCAGGGCGATTGCCGCGAAGGCCAGGCTGTTGACGAAGTTCATCAGCGACGTGATCCGTGTCCGCCGCAGCGCCGTGGACAACTCCGTCATCGCATTGAAGGCGATGACCGCGGCCAGCACGATCGCCGCCATCAACGTCAGCGGCGCCTGCTGGGCGTCGCGAAAGATGAATCGCGAAAACTGCTCCGGCAACAGCAGCATGCACATGCTGGCCGACAGCGCCAGCATCGCCGTCGCCAGCGTCGTGCGGTGCAGGAAGGTCCGCAGGTAGCCGCGCTGTCGGAAGTGCTCCGCGTACCGGCCGAACGAGCCGGGCAGCCCCAGCCCCGCCAGCGGCGCGGCCAGCACGAGAAAGGCGAACGCCAGGTTCCAGCGTCCCAGTTCTTCCGGCGTCATCATCCGGCAAAAGAGGATGTTTCGCACCAGGCCGATTCCGCGCTGCACCACGGTCATCGCCAGCAGGAAGGCCATGCCCACCGCCAGGCGATCGGCCGGGGCGCGATCGATGTTCACCGGCGCCTCGGCGACGCCGACTTCGCCGGATGTCGGCTCTTGTAAGAGGACGTCGCTCATGACGCCGCCTCCCCGCATGCCTGAACGGACGTCAGCGGGCGGTAGTGGAACGGCATCGTGCGATAGGCCTTCCGCGGATCGACGGTCGCGTCGTTCTTGAGCCGCAACATGAGCGGGTCGCCGTGGATTCGCTGCAAGTGGAAGGCGTCGCCGGCGGGATAGTTGTAGCCGCCGCAGGCGGAGCAGACGGCTTCGTATCCCGCCTCCTCGGCGATGCGAAACGCCTCGGCGTTCAGGTTCCTCTGCTGCCCGTAGGGGAAGGCGAAGTAACGCACCGGCCGGTCGATGATCGCCGCCAGATCCCGTCCCGATCCGGCGACTTCGCTGACGATGGTCTGCCGGTCGTGCTCGGCGCCCAGGTCGAGGTGCGTGCGCGTGTGCGAGCCGATCTCCACGCCCGCCTTGGCCAGCGCCCGAATCTGCTCCGGCGTATTCACCGGCAGCGGCCGGCCGGCCTCCACGTCATGGGGAAACGGCTTGTCCTCCAAGACGAATTGTGATGCGACGAAGTACGTAACCGGTATTCTCTCTTTGATGAGCAGGGGCAAAGCGTGTTCGCAGTTCTCCGCGTAGCCGTCGTCGAACGTGATGGCGACCGCCGGCCGGGGCGAATCGCCGGCGCGTACCCGATGCTGAACCTCCTCCAGCGAGATCAATTCGAAGCGATCCTTCAGCCAGCGGATTTGACGCGCAAATTGGCGGTTTGTGATCGTCCAGGGGTTCCGATGCTCATCGGCCACGCGGTGATAGAAGAGGATCGACACAGGCGCGTCGCCGCCTCGCCCCGCGCGTCGCCGCCAGGGAAGCGTTCCGTAATACCAGGCGCCAAGCGCCGCTCGCCGCGTCAGCGACATCGGTCAAACTTTCGATCTAGGACGGCCCCACCGGCTCTCGCATCTGCCGCAGCCAGCTTTTCATGGCGCCCCCCGCCAGCCAGACGGAGTGGCGAAGTTGCGGCAGCGCGCGCTGCGGCACAACCCGCCATTGCGCCAGCCGTCGCGGCTCGGCCCGCCACTGCCGCTTGTACGGCTCATCGCCGCGGAGGAAGTCGAAGCCCCGTTGCCCTTCGGCGATAGCCCGTCGGATCATCGCCGCCGCCATCATCCGGCCCGGCTCTTCGTCCAGGCGCCCCGGTTCGATCCCGGCCTGATAGGCATAGTCCACGCGTCCGCCGCGGAGCACGAACTCCACGGCGATGGGGCGCCCTTCCATCTCCATCCAGTACAACCGCAGATTGCCGTTGGCCAAAAACAGCTCCCCCGCTTCGCGCAGAAAATCGTGGAATCGCTGCGAGGCGAAACATCCCGGCTGCCCGAGGCCGGCCCGGCGCCGCTGGTGCAGGTCCACGAGGATTCCCCAGGCTTGCTCGAACTCGGCGGAGCAGGCGGGGACGTGCACCGCAATCCGCTTCTCCTCGATCCGCTCCAGCGCCCGCCGCACCTGCTTGCGATGCGTCTTCGCATGCCGGGCCAGATGCTCTTCCCACGTCTCCGGCAACTCGATTCGCCAGGAGTTCAACCCATCACGGCGATGGAGCGTCTCGCCCTGAGCGGCCAGCCGCTGGATGAGCCGCCAGACGGCCGGGTCGTCGTTCAACGCCCCGTCCAACTCGAGCAGCTCCCACAGGCCGCGGGCCGACTGGTCGTGCAGCCATCGTGCGAGCGCGTCGGCGACGGCTTCTTCTTTTCCCGGCGCCGTGAGCAGCGAGAGGTAATCGGAGCAAACTTCGCCCGAGCCGAGGAACCGCACCACGCGCCCCAGCGCGGGATGCGTCTCCTGATACCACGGCGCCAATCCGACGATCACGTCCGCTTCGTCCCTGACCACCGGCACAAACAGTCGGCGCCCGTGGCCGAAATGCCGCCACCAGGGCCCCAGCCACTCCCAGCGGCGAAAGGGCACGTCGCCCGCCAACTCGTTCCATGTGTCGGCGAGCGAGGCGACTTCGTCGTATTGCGTCAGGAGTTTGACGTGCATGAGTTTACCCGGGCGAAGGCGCAGCGCGGGCCGCGCACAAAGGTGCTTCCAATCAACTGTGCGGCGCAATCCCGGCGAAGCAAGCGGAAACGGATGATGCGAAAAGGCAACGTGCGGCATCAAAGCCACGGAGCGTCGCAATTCGGAAACCTGCCGTTGCCTCGCTCGACGGTTCGCATGGCGAAGTCCCACTCCACGGCCGCCCCCTTAACCTCTTGCGGCGTCGCAATTTGGCGATTGCCGCCGGGCGCCTCGGGAGCGAGCTCCGGGGGCGCCGGCGCCGAGATTGCTTCCGCAATTGGCCCGCCCTTACCTTTTGCGAGGACCGCCCATGTCGCAGCCGCGTCCGATTGAACCGCGTGAGATCGTCGCCGCTTTGCAGAATCATCCCGCACGTTGGCTGACGCCCACCATCGCCTTCACGGCGCTGGCGTTGTTCTACGCCCTCTTTCTTCACCGGCCGCTGTGGGAAGCCCGGCAGTCGCTCTTGATTCGCGACGAGGCGGCCAGCGACCTCTCTCGCGACGGCCGGCCGGGACGCTTCGAAGGCTTGGACGCCATGAAGACCGCCCAGGAGACGGTGCTGGAGCTGGCCCGCAGCCGGGCGGTGGTGTCGGCGGCGCTTCGCGAGATCGGCCCGCCGGCGGATCATCGACGTCCGCATCTTTGGCCGACGCCGCGCGACGTCGAGAAGGCGCAGGAGTATCTCGACGTGAGGGCGCCGCGCGGGGCCGAGTTCGGCAAGACCGAGGTGTTTGTCCTCTTGGTGAAGCACGTCGAGCGCGAGCGGGCTTTGGCCCTCACCCGCGCGTTGGCCGATCGGCTCGAGCAGCGGCTGCAACTGGTTCGCAACCGCCGGGCGGAGGGCCTCGTCGAGGAGTTGCACCGCACGGTCGAGATGGCGCGGAGTGATCTCCACACGGCCACCGCGCGGCTGTCGGAAATGGAGCGGACCGTGGGCGGCGACCTGGCGGAGCTGCGAATGCTCTCCGAGATGGTCGGCGGCGAAAGCAATCTCCGGATGTCCGCCACCGCCGTGAAAAACGAGCTGCGGTCGGCGCGCGTGCAGCACAAGAACCATCAACAGCTTTTGCAGATGCTGTGGGTCGCCCAGCAGGATCCCACGCATCTGCTGGCGGCCCCCAGCCACTTGCTCGCGTCGCAGCCGGCCCTGCAGAGGCTTAAGGAGGGCCTGGTGGACGCGCAGCTCGCCTCGGCCCGCCTGCAAGGAAACATGACCGCCGAGCATCCGCTGGTCGTCGCCGCCGCACAGGCCGAGGCCGAGATTCGCGGGCGTCTGCATCATGAGATCGCGATCGCCATCCGCGGCATTCAGGCGGAGATCGACCTGGACGCGGGACGGGCCGCGATGCTGGAGGAGCAGCTTGCCGAAACCACCGCTCGCATGGAGATCGGAA
>JAHWKS010000317.1 GCA_019347795.1 Planctomycetota bacterium
CGCCAGGCGCCGCTACCGCTGGGGCAAGACCGAAGACTGCGACGGCGACACCTGCAAGATCCATTTCCAGTAGCGCCCGCCTGCCGGGCGGGAGGCTTGCAGCGGCCGACATACTTCGGATTTGCAAGATTCCACCTTCTGGGCCTGCACGGCGGGCTCTTTTCGGCAATAATAAAGGGAGGTGAATTTATCCCTCCTGGGCCTGTTTGTCTCTCCGGCCCTGTCACCGAAAGGATGTGCGTTATGCGTGGTCGCCTCGCATCGGTTATTATTGCGGCAATGGTTCTGGGGATTGCGGCGGTTGCGCCGCCCGCGGGCGCCTGCCCCTTCTGCTCGGCGGTGTCGCAGACGTTCAGCGAAGAGATGGCGACGATGGATGTGGCGGCCATCGCGAAGCTCAAAGAGCCGCCTCCGCCGGTCGAGCCGGGCGCCGAGAGCGACGACTTCGCCTCCCAGCAGGTGGCGACCGCCAGGTTCCAGATCACCAAGGTGCTCAAAGGGAGCGAGGTGCTGGCCGGGCAGAAGGTGATCGACACCGTCTACTTCGGCGACGGCAAAAAGGGGGAAGCGTTCCTGGTGATGGGCGTCGATCCGCCCAAGCTCATGTGGTCCACCCCGCTCAAGCTCTCGGAGCACGCCGAAGAGTACCTGCCCAAGCTGCTGACGCTCCCCAAGGAAGGTCCCGACCGGCTGGCGTTCTTCCAGGACTACCTGGAGGACGCCGACGAGATGCTCGCCCGCGACGCCTATGACGAGTTCGCCAAGGCGCCGTACAGCGACGTGCAGGGGCTGAAAGGCCGCATGAAGCACGACGAGCTGGTCACCTGGATCCAGGACCCGGACATCCCCGCCAGCCGGAAGCGGCTGTACTTCACGATGCTCGGCGTGTGCGGATCGGAGAAAGACCTGCCGCTGCTGGAGGAGATGATGCGGTCCGACGACCGCCAGGTGAAGGCGGGCTTGGACGCGATGATCGCCTGCTACATCACGCTGGCCGGCGAGAAGGCGCTGCCCCTGGTCGAGGAGCTGTTCCTGGCGAACAAAGACGCCGAGTACGCCGACACCTACGCGGCGATCATGGCCATCCGCTTCCACGGCACCGAAACCGACGTCGTCCCGCAAAGCCGGCTGGTGAAGTCGCTGCGACACATGCTCGATCGCCCGCAACTGGCCGACCTGGTGATCCCCGACCTGGCCCGCTGGGAGGACTGGGAGTCGATGCCGCGGCTGGTGGAGTTATTCAAGAACGCCGACGAGAAGTCGAGCTGGGTCCGCGTGCCGGTGATCAACTACCTCCGCGCCTGCCCGCTGCCGGAGGCGAAGGAGAAGATGGCCGAGCTGGAGAAGATCGACCCCGCGGCGGTCCGCCGGGCGAACACTTTCTTCCCCTTCATGCCTTCCACGGGGGAGGACGCCGAGACGGAATCCTCGGATGAAACGAGCGACAAGACGTCCGCGGCGGAGAACGGGCTGATCTATCCCGTCTCGTATCAGGAGGAGGAGGCCGCCCCGCCGCCTGCCGAAAGCGCGAACTATCCCCTGCTGGCGGGCGTATCAATTGTGACCTTTCTCGGTCTGTCGGTCGTGGTCTGGGCAACGCGGAAGTAAAGCAACTCGATGCGACCAAAGGCGATCTTCCCGATCCTCACCGCTGCCCTCGTCTCCGCATTTTGGGGGACGGCCGCAGCCGCGTGCCCCTTCTGCACGCCGGTAGTCCGCACCTTCGGCGAGGACCTGGCCTCGGCCGACGTGGTCGTCTTCGCCCGGCTGATTGAGGCGCCCGGCGGCGTGGTCGATTTTAAGGATTCGCCGCTGGCGACGTTTGACGTCGAGAAGGCGCTGAAGGGGGAGGCGCTCCTGGCGGGTGAGCCAATTGTCGAAACGGCGTACGTCGGGGAGGCCAAGCCGGGATCGTGGTTTCTGCTGATGGCCGCCGGCAATTCGCGAAAGCTCAATTGGGCGACGCCGGTCCCTGTCAACGATCTGCAGCGGGAGTACATTCCACAGTTGATGAAGCTTCCGCCGTCGGGGGTGGAGCGGCTGGCGTTCTTTCTGCCGCGGTTGGAGCACGAGGATGAAATGGTCGCCCGCGACGCCTTTGACGAGTTCACCAAGGCGCCGTACGAGGACGTGATCGCGCTTGAGGATCAGATGCAGCCGGAGCGTCTGGTCGCCTGGATTCTCGACCCGGCCATCCCCGCCACTCGGCGCCGGCTGTACTTCACGATGCTCGGCGTGTGCGGCGACGCGGCACATGCGCCGCTGTTGGAGAAGCTGATGCGGTCCCGCGACCGGCAGGACCTGTCGGGCCTGGACGCGATGATCGCTTGTTACCTCACGCTTCGCGGGGCCGAAGGCCTGCCGCTGGTGGAGGAGCTGTTCCTGAAGAACCGCGACGCCGAGTTCACCGACGCCTACTCGGCGGTAATGGCGATCCGCTTCCACGGCACGGAGACGGAGATCATCCCGCAGGATCGGCTGGCGGACTCGCTGCGGCATTTGCTCGATCGGCCGGAGTTGGCCGACCTCGTGATCCCCGACCTTGCCCGCTGGGAAGATTGGGAGGCGATGGACCGGTTGGTCGCCTTATTCAAAAGCGCGGACGAGAAGACAAGTTGGGTGCGGACGCCGGTGATCAACTACCTCCGGGCCTGCCCCCTTCCCGAGGCGTCCCAGCGAATTGAGGAACTAAAGCACATCGACCCCGAGGCGGTCCGGCGGGCGTACGAGTTCTTCCCCGCCACGAGTTCTGCCGAACCAGTGAAATCGTAATATCGAAAAGCGAAGGTGGCTGGCGGCGGAGCGGAGCGACGCCCCAGCGGAAAATGGGATCACGGAGTGGTGGAGTGATGGAGTGGTGGAGTGATGGGATGCGACGACGAATCGTGGAAAACGTATTCTTCGCTTCTGTCAACGACCCAACACTCCAACACTCCATCACTCCATCACTCCCATTCCACGACTCCGGCCGTGCTGGGGCGTCGCTGCGCTCCGCCGCCAGCCACCCCCCACAGCCATCTGCAAAACGCTGGCGATTCACGCATTCTTCGCATAATCTGAATCTTGTTCGAGTACCTTTCGTTCTGTCCTCATCCCCCGGCGAATTCTCCCCATGAGCTTGACCGACGTTGAACCCACCTTTCGCGACGCCCCGGCGCAGGCTGGCTTTGAGAGTGTCGCTCAATACCGGACGTTGAACCGGCTGGCAGTCTGGTCCGTCGCCTTGGCGATCCTGTCCGTGGCGGCATTCCTCTTCCCGACGCTCATGGTTCTGCCCGCGGTGGGCGCGGTGTTGGGACTCGTCGCCATCCGCAGCATCAAGCGGTATCCCGAAGAGTTCAGCGGACTGCTGGCGGCCCGCATCGGCGCCGCCGCATGCGCCGCCGCCTTCGTCGGCGCCGTGGCGACGCACGCCACCGTGTACGCTCTGGAAGTGCCCGAGGGTTACGAGCGGATCAGCTTCTACGAGCTTCAGCCGGACGACGATCCCCAGTCCCCCATTCCGCCGGAAGCGAAGGCGCTGGACGGCAAGAAGGTCTTCATCAAGGGATACGTTTATCCCGACGGCCAGCAGAACAACATCCGCCAGTTCGTGCTGGTCCCCGACCGCGGCACGTGCTGCTTCGGCGGCCAGCCGAAGCTGACCGACATGATCGAGGTCACGATCCGCACCGACGACCGCATCAAGTACTCTTACCAAATGCGCAAGCTCGCCGGCGTGCTTCGCGTGGACGACCGCCTCAAACCCGTGAGCGGTCTGGGTGGCGTCTACTACCAGCTCGACGCTGAGTACGTGAAGTAGCTCAGCGCCTTGCGGAGCAGAGGCACTCTCCATCTGTTAAATTCGGCCGAGGTTGTTGCAATCGTCAGGCGCTGCACAACCCGCAAAGTCGGCTGCTAAATTCTGCGCAACCGCTCCGGCCGGCACGAAACGAAGCGAAGATTCGTTGCAGGCGGTTAACTTCGCCGTACTGGAACAACCGGCGCCATTGTTGATTCGCTCACACGCCGGTCAACCGCTTCCGATCTCAAAGAGCGTACTTTCGATTCCACGGGAACTTCCCGCACATTGCGATCCCGCCGCGCGGATCGCCGTCGCGGGCACATAGCAGGGAGCGCCGCCATGAGAGCATTGGGAATTATCGGGTGTTGTGCGCAACTCGCCGTCTTGGCGACGGCGGACTGGGGACGGCCGCTGCAAGCCGCGGAGCAACCCGCCGCCGGGAAAGCTGCGGAGGCGGACGTTTTGTTCCTCGACCAGCCGCCCCCGCCGACTCGTCCCGCGCCCCGGCCGAACGCCGCGCCCCCGCCGAGTTACCGGCCGCCGGCGCCGAAGTTCGCGGCGCCGGCCCCAATCGACGCCGCCGCGAGCTGCGTGCCTCATTACGCCTGCGGCGCCGTCGACGAATGCTGCGTCCCCGCGGGAGGCTGTGCTTCCGGCCTCGGCCTGTTGGGTCCCAGCAATGACATGCTGTGGGGCGAGGCGGAATTGCTTCTGTGGTGGAGAAAGGAGCCGACCACTCCGCCGCTGGTGACCGATGGCATCGGTCCCGGCGCGAACGTGCTGATCGGCGCCGATGGCCTGGATCGCGATGCCGAGCTGGGACTGCGGCTGACACTCGGCGCCTGGCTGGACGACTCGCAAACCGCCGGCGCCTTCGGAAGGTTCTACTGGTTGGACGACGATCCCTTTCGCACGCAACTGATTGGAATGCCGGGGCAAGTCCTCGTCCGGCCGTTCATCGACGCCGACACCGGCGCTCCGCTGGGATTCAACTTCGTCGGGCCGCTGGGCGGGGCGACCAGCATCGTCTCGCGGAGCGAGGTCTTCGGCGGCGACGCCCTCGTGCGCCGCTTGCTCGAGGAGGATGGCTATTCCCGCCTCGACCTGGTGTTCGGCTACCAGTTCTCCCGCATCAACGAGGACCTGGCGATTCGCAGCATGACCGTGCTGCCCCCCGGCCTCCCCAACACGCTGGACATCTTTGACGTGTTCGACGTGAGCAACGAGTTCCACGGCGGGGCCTTCGGGCTGCAAGCGCACATCGACCGAGACTTGTGGTACGCCGATTTGCTGGCCAAGATCGGCATGGGCGCCATGCGCGAGACGGTCCAGATCAGCGGCGGGGGAAATCCGCCCGCGACGGGGCTGCAGGGGCTTCTGGCGCAAAACTCCAACATCGGGGAGGACACGCAGACGGTGTTCGCCGTCGCGCCCGAGGTCAATCTCAACGTCGGCTGCCGCCTCACGAATTTCCTCCAGGCGTCGATCGGCTACTCGATGATCTATTGGAGCCACGCCGTGCAGCCGGGCAATCAGATCGACCCGGTGGTGGACGTCGCGCCGCCGCTGGGCGGCCGGCCGCGGTTTACCTTTGACGGCACGGACTATTGGGTGATGGGCTTGAACTTCGGCCTGAAGGCAAGCTACTGAGGGGGCCACTCGGCCATGACGGCGTCGATCGCGTGGGGCGAGGCGAGGTCCTCCTCCCCCTCGCCGGCCGGCAGTTGCGTGAATGCGATGCGCTCCCGCACCAGGCGGAGCAGCGTCACTCCGCCGGCGTGAGCGAGCGTCTCGAACGTCGCGATCCGCGGCGCGTGCAGCACGCCGACGGCCGTCTCGATGGTTGCGGTCAGCGTCCCATCGCCGTGCAGGCGAACTTCCACGTCGCGCACATCCGGCCAGCCGTTCTCGATGACGTACCAGCGCGTCCCGTCCACATCGGCGGCAACCACGATCGACGGCGTGTCGGGGTGCAGAAAATCAAAAACGCTGAACGACACCGGCGGCCGAACCTCGGCAAAGTTGTTGCCGATGGCCGACGCCCCGGGGACGAGCGTGATGGTGAACTCGTCGTTCCCGGAGACTGCGGCCAGCGCCGATCCCGGTGACTCACGGCCGTCCAGAAGAATCCCCGGCTGCACCTCGCGAACGACGTACACGCCATTGGGCAGGTTGTGGAAGGCATAGACGCCATCGGGTCCGGTGAGCGTCTCCCGCGGTGCGATAACGGCGCCCGCCGCCGTGGTCCCGGTGAGAATGATCCTCACGCCGCCGAGCCGGCCCTCGCCGGGCTCAGCAATCCCATCGTCGTCGTCATCGAGATACACCAGGCCCGAGATGCGCCGCGGACCCAGCCCAAGGGGCGTCACGTTGATGGTCACCGTCGCGACGTCGAGCGGGTCTGCGGTGTCGGAGGTCGTCTGCGGACGGACGCCGACCAGCAGCTCGAGCGTTCCTTCAAAGTTCGGCGGCGGGGTGACCGTCACTTCGCCCGTGTTCTCGTCGATGTTGAAGTTAAACGTCGGATTGGCGCCCTGCGGCAACGTGGCCGTGAACCGCATCGCGTCTCCCTCGACGTCGTTTCCTTCCAATTGGAAGGTGACCGGCGTGTTCATCGCCGTCGTGATCGGCGGAATATCGCTGAGGAAGGGACCGCCGTTGAACGCATCGGCTTCCACCGTGACGTTGAAGGTCCGCTGCGTGGAGCGGCCCTCGACGTCGGTGGCAGTCACGGTCACCGTGGCCGTGCCAGTCGTGCCCGGCGCCGCTTTCATTCGCAGCACGCCGTTCTCTTCGTCCATAAAGATCTCGACGTTGTCCATGCGGATCGTGTTCGTGGGGCGGTCTTGCTCTCCGGTGGCGGTGTTGCTGATCGCCTCGCGCACGTCGTGCCCTTCCACAAGGTAGCCGAAGACCG
>JAHWKS010000318.1 GCA_019347795.1 Planctomycetota bacterium
TGGGCCCCGCCCCGCCCCGCCGCACGGCCCACGCCCCACCCGCTGCCGACGCAACCGGCATCGCTCCGGCCAAAGCCTTGCTGATTTCTGGCACCCTTCCTCCCCTCACGTCAACCGCGTGACCGGTGGAGCTTGACGCCGCATCTGATCGATGTGATGGAGTACGGCGCGCTTGCGTTCCGTTTTTGGGGTCTGCTATGCTTCCGATAAAGTGAGTTTTCTGAAGCAAAACGACTGCGGCCGATCAAATGGCGCGACGACACAAATCGTTGCCCGTAGCAAGAACGAGCCGATCCCCGCTTTTGACAATTCGCTCGAATTGAATGCCGGCAATCTTCGCAGCTTCCTTCACCAGGCCGTCCGAGGTTGGCTTGGCAAAACGCCATCGAAGCTGACCCGCGTCAACTACCGACGCGACATCGAACACTTCTTCTCGTTCGCGGGCATCCCGGCCGCCGAGTGGGAACAACTGCTCGCCGTGCGGCCAGAGCACGTAGCGGCATGGCGGGACGAGCTTCGCGATCGGGGCCTCGCCAACGCCACGATCCGGCGGAAGATGACCGTACTGCGGTCGTTGTATTCGTACCTGCAAGCCTATGGATATGTCGGCGCGAATCCTGCGCATGGAAAGTTCGTGAAGGCGCCCTCGGTCCCCCGGGACGGCAAGACCGTTGGCCTGTCACCCGCTGACTGCCGCCGGCTGATGGAAGCACCCGAGGCAGAGACGCCGGCAGGAATTCGTGATCAGGCCATCTTGGGCGTGCTCGCCTACTCGGCCTGTCGCGTCGGAGAACTGGTTACGCTGAAAGTGAAGGACTTTCGAACAAGCGGCGAACACCGGGTGTTGTCCGTTTTCGGCAAGGGAGGCAAGGAGCGAATCGTGCCCCTCCATGTCGAAGCTGTGGAACGTCTCGTCCATTGGATTGCGATTGCCGGCATTGCCGACGACCGATCCGGACCATTGTTTCGCCCAGCGGCTTCGCCACGCGGCCATGGATGCGATGGCTTTCACCGTTCGCATCTGACAACCCGGTCCGTACAAAACCTCGTGAAGCGATATGCACGCCAGGCTGCTCTCGACGAGGCCGTGTCTGTCCACTCGCTTCGCGTGACAGCCCTGACCACCGCGCGAGAGCGCGGGGCTGACATCATCGATCTCCAGGATTTTGCCGGCCATGCCGATCCACGGACGACGCTGACGTACATTCGGTCACGAGGCCGGCTTTCCAAATCTCCGGCGTATATACTCAATTACTGACGCCGTCCCCCTGGAGCAGCGAAGCGCGTGGGGGTGTCGCACCGAGGCGCCCTTAGGACTACGGAGACGAGGTGACGACATGGCCCAAGTTCGGGAGGCAAAATGGCTTGATACAATGGACGAGAGCGCTGCGGTTCACTCCTGACGAGAAGCCGGACCATCGGTTTGTTCGAAGCACCCGCAACAGACCAAGTGCGTGCGCCTGAGAAGTTCTGAGATTGAATTGGGGGGTGCGATCTCTACCCGTCAAACCGGACGCGTGATCGTGGTAGTGCAACAACAACTTAACTATTTGGTCTTGCTTCCAGCAGCGGAAGAGACCCAAAGTGGCAGCCCATTCCAGGGGTTCTCCGATTCACTTCTCTGGCGTAGTAGCTGGATCCGGACGATTCTCAGCCGGTGTCCTCCGACTTTGGACGAGCTGTATCGGCAATCCCTGCGTAATTTAGAATTGAGACTAGTCGGCCTCCAGAGCTATCGAATCATTCCCCTCTTGGATGCCGAGCTGCACCATCTTCGAATCAGTCCGATTGATCCGTTCTGGATTGTGTTCGCAGACTCGACAACCAAACAACTTGCCGAAGACTGGCGCGCGCAGCAGGCAATTCCGGTCGATGTAGTCACGTCACCCGAAGCGCCCCAAGAGCCTCCGTTGCCGACGTGGGAATCCGTGCGTCAGCACTGCGACGCTGTGCTCAATCACATCGAAACGGCTTTCCCCGCGGTCGATATACAATGGGCCATTGAAGCCCGGGCGAATGCGAGAGATCGGGAGCCGCTCCCGATCGAGTTTGGCTTCACGGGTCACAACGTGACCATTCCCAATGAACTTTTGCTGATGAGCGTGGGCGGGGTCTTTAACGGGCAGCAGCAGGCTCTGGTTGGCGACGATGCGAAGTATTTGTCACGAATTCTTCAAGTTGCTGATGAGGCCGCAATCGTCCGTCATGCCGTACCGGCTGGGGCTATGTCCTCTGCGCTCACACCGATGCCCGCCGTTATTCTCGCGGCCCCGGGCATCTTTCGGCATGTTAGCAGGAAACGGCCCGGAAAGGGACAGAAGGGTCTTCCTTTCTTTCGAATGCTGAGAATCCTTCAGCGGCAAACGACCTACGGCCTCCAGGTCGAAGGTGAAGCCGAGATGAAAGAACTCCCGGAGGATCCGGCAAGTCGCCAAGCGCTACAGCTAAGAACGTTAGAGTGGACCGCGCTGACGAACGCGCTGGCGGTTCGCTCTGCATCGTACCTGTGCCCAGTGCTGCGACTAACTCCGGCGGTGAACCATACCAGCCCGGCCCTCATTCGTCTGGCAGATTGCCTCCGCAGTGATGATCCGTCGCAGCGAAAAATCTCCCGCCTAACCGAGAAATTGACGTCTGCCCTTGAAGAAGCGGTACCGCGAGCGTTCATCGACCGCATCGATTTGCCACATTCTGGGATCAAGATTGTTTCGGACGCGCCGCTCGAATTGCTGCCGATCCGAGGGCTCCCGATGATGCTGCGCCACATCACAAGCCGGATACCTGTCACGCCCGGCAATCAGGCCTTTCTTGAACTTCTGCCGCACGACCTAATTGAACTCACAACCGACGATTTCAAGGAAACGTTAGTCATTCGTTCGTTCCGAGATGAAGATCCCCTTGGGCAGGATCTGGAGACGGCAGTGCGGCACTATCGGCGCGGTGATGGCACACGCTTACCGGTGCGGTTCGTCGATGTCCGCACGCGGGCCGAGTTGGAGCGTGCTTTTGAAGACTTTGAAGGTGCCTTGGTCGTTTTTGACGGACACGGTCGACATCGGCGACACGAAAACTATGGCCAATTGCAGCTCGCCGATGAATCCGTCAATCCGTGGGACTTGCGAAAAAGAATCCGTGTTCCGCCGATCGCGTTTCTGTGCGCCTGCGACACTCATGCATATGACCGTTCCCACGTTACGCCGGGTTCAGGATTACTCGCCTGCGGCGCGCGGGCCGTGATTTCGACGGTTCTTCCCGTTCACTCGAAACAGGCTGCCATGTTTGCCGCGAGACTGCTCTTTCGCATTTATGAGTACCTTCCTCTGGTCACCAACGAGCTTCGGCAGTTCGTCCGCTGGGACAACGTCTTCAGCATGTTGCAGCGAATGATGTACGTCATCGAGTTGCTCGGTGTAATTCGCACAGGGAACCCGAACGAGCCCTGGCGGCAGGAGGTCATGACGCGCGCCACGCCACTCATTCACACGCGATACGATTGGTACGAGGCTGTTCTTGAAGATTCTGCTCAGTCAACGGGCCTCAGCGTGGACGCGATCACGCGAATGACATCTGAGCGGCTGTCTTATCCCGAGTCATTCAAGTTCCTACACCTCGGCAATCCCGAATCGATCGTGATTCGTCCAACAGAGCTCCGGAATGCGGACTACCTACACTACCAGACTGCTAAAGCGCGAGTCGCGTGTTTTAGCACACCTGGATCGAGCTAAGGTATCCCTCGGGTGTCGGACCGATGCACGAAAGCGGCCGACGTGCGAGTGCATCGGCAGACCCAGCGGCGGCCGATCGACCTGCACGCCGAGGAGCTTCCGCACTTGATTCCGCTCCCGGCCAATCCTTACGACGCGGCGGAGGTGGTGTACCGCTCCGTCAATTGCGAAGGCTTCCTCACCTACCGGCAGAACCAGTATTCGGCGCCGTGGCGGTACATCGGCCAGGTGTTGCCGGTGCGGATTACGGAAGAGGCGTTGATTCTCTACGAGCTGACGACACGCTCGCACGGCGACTCCGCGAGTATCGCAACTTCGATCTGTTGTCATCGACGAATTCGGCTTCGAGAAGTTGGAGCGGCTGGACTACCCCCAGGCGGCGAACCTGTTGTACAAGGTGGTCGAGGCCCGCTATCCCCAACGCAGCACAGCCCTGGTCACCAACATTGACTTCGAGGCCTGGAGCGACTACTTGGGCGATCTGCCCGAGGCGATGGCCTTCCTGGACCGCGTGGTGGACGGCGCCATTATCGTGAAGCTGGGAGGCAAGTCCTATCGCGCGCATCGAGCCCGGCGGCTGGACGCCTAAACCCGGCGCCGGCGGCGAATGATCTCCAGCCGCGCTTCCGCGCCATGCCCGGCATCGACTATCCAGCCCTCCGCGCCGCGATCCCGATCGAGCAGGTTCTGGCTCTGCTGAACTTCCAGCCCTCACATCGCCGCGATCGGCGCCTTCGCGGTCCGTGCCCCGTACACGGCTCCAACACGGCCGGCGACCGCCGCTGCTTCTCGGTCCACCTCGACCGCCATGTCTTCCGCTGCTTCATCTGCGGCGCCCAAGGCAATCAGCTCGACCTCTGGCGCCAGGTCCACCGCCTGCCCCTCTACGAAGCCGCCCTCCATCTCTGCCGCCACGCCGCCATCCAACCGCCGCGACTGGCGCCAAAAACCAACCACCACAATTCCAAAACCCGCAACTCATCACCGCCCTCGCCTCCCCCGGCAACCGACTAACCGGCCCCGCCTCCGCCGCCAAAACGGCCTCGATCCTGTCCGCCATCGACACCGATTAAAGCTTGTTCTCGGATGAAGGACGGGCGGTACGATGGAGTAGCATGAGATTACGTGAGTACACGACAAAGCCGAACGACTGCCCCAGGATGAACACCGGATCGCGCCGCGCCACGGCATAGACGAGCAGCAGCGCCGAACCCACAAGGCTCAAATACCAGAACGCCTTCGGAATGATGCTCTGGCGCCGCCACTCGGAAATGAGCCACTGAACCAAAAACCTTGCCGAGAACGCGGCTTGACCAGCCAGGCCGACGACGATCCAAGGGCTCCACAATGCTTCGCTCAGTTCATTCATCGTCCAACTCCTCAAACGAAAGATGCCTGAGACGCCGTGCCTTCATCCATCGAATGGCCAGGCAGTCAGCCAGGGGACCGACGAGACGGTCCATCACACCGTATTTGGTTCGGCCGAACTGTCGAGGATGATGACGAACGGGAATCGTCGCAACGCGAAAGCCTGCCATCTTCGCGAGAGTTGGATAAAATCGGTGCATGCCGTCAAACGGAAACATCGCCTCAACAACCTCTCGCCGGAAAGCCTTGAGCGAGCAGCCCACGTCGGCAACGTTCTCGCCGGTGATCCGATTGCGCACGGCGTTGCCAATTTGCGACGCCACTCGCTTGATCCACGGATCTTTCCGATCGACGCGCTCTCCCATCGCCAAGTCGCAGCCCTCCAGCGCGTTCAGCAGCAAGGGAATATCATCTGGATCGTTCTGCAGATCGGCGTCGATAGTGACGATCACTCGGAAGCGAGCGTTGCGAAAGCCGCACCAAAAAGCAGCCGATTGCCCGCGTCGGTCGTCCAAATGCAAGACGCGATTGCGGCCGTCGCTACGCCGGAGTTGACGCAGGGCCGCAAGTGATCCATCGACTGATGCGTCATCCACCCAAAGCACTTCCCATCGGGCGGCGCAGCGGCTAAGGGAGGTTGCCAGTGCAGTGCCAAGCAGCGGCACGTTCGGCTCTTCGTTGTGAACAGGCGTAACCACCGAAACTTCAACCGTCGACTCGCTCATGACAGCCTGCCTATGAAGCCGATGTGAACGGCCTGTCGGAGATTATCGCGTGAGATGAAACAGTTGTCCGCGAGGCATTCGGAGCTCACGCGTATGGGGAAACGACGCTTGGAAGGATCGTAAACGGGCCTCGGCCTGCGCCTCGTATCCTTCCTCCACGGCTATCCATACGCCGCGCGACGTCGGCGTCAGCGATAAGTGACGATTATCGCCGGATCGATCCTCCCCGTAATAGTAGTAGCGAAACGCCAAAGAGCGATAGCTGCTGCCAACAATGAGAATCTCCTCATTGTGCTGAATCTCCCGTTCGATGGCGGCGGCCATTTCGCGCCAGGCTGTGTAAGGAGGCCGCGTAAAGTAGTCGACAAGTCCCACGGCGTATAGCGATAAAAACATGGCCGCGGTAACGGCTCGTAGTGTGTCGCCAATGGCGGATTTCCGGTGTTTATTCGCGATAAGCGCGGCCGCTGCGAGGCCGGCGCCGGCGGCGATGGACGCCGCGAAATACCGAGAGCGCACCAGAATGTTGAAGTCACCAACGGCCAACGCCCCGGCTAAAACGACCGGTCCGGCGCATAGCCACGCCAGCAGTACTCCTCGTCTTCCTAGCCGGCAGGCGCCAGCGAGAACCACGGCCGCAACGATTAAGCCCGCGGTTCGCGCAAAGTACTCGTCGTCGAGGTACGGATCCGCCCCTGCTGCGAAGCTTCCCAGCAGGTGCAGCGGGTCATCCCACGTCGCCTTCGGCAACCAGTCGAGGTTCTTCTCCCCCTCAGCCACTGCTACCTGATAAATCGCCCAAGGAGCAAACGCCGCGTGACCGAGAAGCAGACCCGCGAGCAAGCGCCATTTACGGCGATCATACAGCAGATAG
>JAHWKS010000319.1 GCA_019347795.1 Planctomycetota bacterium
GCCGGGCCAGCAGGGCGAGATTCACCTCCGGCACAACCGTGTTCTCATAGCCGACGATGCCGGGAAAAAGCTCCTCTCCCCCGGCCAACATGCGAAGGAAGTTGTCGTGGATTTCCTGCTTGATCGTCTTGCTGCGCCAGCCGCTCTCTCGCAGCTCGCGCAGATTGGAAGGCTTAACGCCGTTATGAGCCATCGTGAAGCCGGGGAATTATCGGAGGGAAGCGGCCCGCCCTCCGATTATAGCGCGAGCCGGCGCCGTGACAATCAATCGGAATCGCGGATCGCCGCGCAGAAGGGGTCGGGGAGGTTTTTCGGCCGAGATTTCGCCACGTCGCATGATCCATGGCCGAAAAACCACCCCGACCCCGTCCGCATTTCGCCGCGCGAGCCGGCGCGGTGACAATCAATCGTCGCCCGACCTGGCCGACTGTGGTACGATAATCCCGTTTCCTCGCAACGAGTTTTCACGCCCACCCACGAATCCATAAGTCATGGCCAGTGCAAAGATCCTCATGCCGATCGGCGACGCGACCGAAGCGCTCGATACGTTCTACCCGTACTTCCGCCTGCCGGAGGACGGCTTTGAGGTGGTGGTGGCCGGCCCCGAGGCGCGGCTCTACCACACCGTGCTGCACGAGATCCCGCCCGACAGCCCCGTCCCGTGGGACATCACGCAGGAGCGGCCGGGCTATCACATCCGCGCGACCGTTGCTTTCCGCGACGTGCGGGCCGCCGACTACGCCGGCATGTTCATCTCCGGTGGCCGGGCGCCGGAGTACATCCGCTACGACCAGGACCTCCTGCGAGTGACGCGGGAGATTCACGAGGCGGGCAAGCCGATCGCTTGCGTCTGCCACGGCATCGAGATTCTCACCGCCGCCGACGTGATCCAAGGCCGCACGGTCACGACCGTCGCCAAGTGCGCCCTCGACTGCCGGCAGGGAGGCGCCGAATACGTCGATCGCGAAGTGGTGGTGGATCGCAACCTGGTGACCGCCCGCACCTGGCACGACAACACCGCCCTGATGCGCGAGTTCGTGAAGATGCTGAAGGGGAGTTGATGTTAGCCGGAGGTATGTCTGTGGCGGGCCGGAAGAAGCGACGCACCCGCGAGCACGTCATCGCAGACTTGAGCGTGAACCACGTGGAACGGTTCATCCTGCGGTGCGGCTGGGTTGCGCGACGAATGAGCCCTGACTACGGGATCGATTTGTACATGGAGACGTACAACTCAGATGGTGAAATTGAGAACGAGGGCGTTTGGTTTCAACTGAAAGCGACCGATAAACTGTCCGTTCGCAACACACGGAATGCGATCCCTGTTCGTATGGAGTGGCGTGATTTGCTATTCTGGATGAATGAACGGATGCCGGGGGTACTCGTGATCTACGATGCAAAGGAGGAGCAAGCATGGTGGTTGCACCTGCAGGAGGCGATTGGCGCCGTTAAACGCAGAACGCGCGATCGAGTCGCGGCTACGATCACGCTTCACGTCCCCCTAGACAACAAGCTCGATGAAACAGCGATTCGCGGCTTCGCCAAACTACGTGATGCCGCCTTGCGTGGAGGGTAATCGGTGAGCCATGAAGACCAGCCAAGTCCGTTTTGGTCAACTGCAAAGATTCTTGGAGGAGATGGGGTTTTCGGCGGAGCGTGACAATCAAGGATGGCGATTCGACCACGCTGCATCAAACACGGTCTTTCTCTTCCGAGGCTATCGGCCGGCCGATCGCGTTTATGAGCACGATTTGTTGGTCGTTCGCTCGCAGCTTGATGGCCGCGGCCTGATGGCGCCGGACGCCTTTCACGAATCGCTTATCAAGACGCCGGCCTGACCCAGCGAGCCGAGTCGCGCACAATTCAGATCACTTCCGGCATCGGGCGATACCCGTCGGTGAGGTACTGCGGTCTGCCGGAGAGGTCGCGGAGGGTGGTGTCGGGGGGAATCCCGAGGAAGTGGTGCAGCGTGGCGTGGACTTCGCCGAAGTGCACGGGGCGGTCGGCGATCTCGCCGCCCAAGCGGTCGGTGGCGCCGATCACCTGTCCGGTGCGGAATCCGCCGCCGGCGATCAGGCCGCCGCCCACCTGCGGCCAATGGTCGCGCCCCGCGTCGGCGTTGATCTTCGGAGTCCGGCCGAACTCGCCCCAGGCGACCACCGCCACGTCGCGGTCCATCCCGCGCTCGTAAAGATCTTCGATGAGAGCCGACAATCCCTGATCGAACCAGGGGAGATGCGTGTTCTTCGCTTCGCTGAAGTTGTTGCTATGGAAATCCCAGCGGCCGAAGTTCAGCGTCACCACGCGGGCGCCGGCTTCCACCAATCGCCGCGCCAGGAGGAAGTGCTCCAGGTTTCGCGGGGCGCCGTCGCCGTATCGCTTGGGATCCCCCTTGCCGTAGCGCTCGCGAACGGCTGCGTCTTCCTTGGACAAGTCCAGCGCCTCGGCCAGCCGGCTGGAGGTGAGGATGTCCAGAGCCTGCTGGTTAATGGCATCGAGACCGGCCATCGTCCCGCCGGCGTCCACGTCGCGGCGCAAGTTGTCCAGCGACTCATACAGCGACTTGCGGTCCTGCAGCCGGTCTTCCGTAACGCCGTTCAGCTTCATGTCTTCCTGCGCGGGTCCGGAAGGGCGAAACGCCGCATGCCCGACTCCCAAGAAGCCCGGAAGCCCCGGCGAGCCGTAGGGGGGATGCCCCGCATCGGGCGCCAGACCGACAAACGGCGGCACGGAGCGATGCCTGCCCCCCTGCACCTTGGAAACGATCGATCCGAGGGACGGCCAGCCGCCCGGCGGCTGATTGCGCGTGGATCGCCCGGTGTAGCAGATGAACGAGTCGTGCGCCCCGTTCGGCGAACCGTGCACCGACCGCAGCGGGATGCACTTGTCCATCACCTTCGCCATCCGGGGCATGTGCTCGCAGATTTCGATCCCGGGCACATTCGTCGGGATCGGGAGGAACTCGCCGCGAATCTCGGCCGGGGCGTTCATCTTTAAATCATACATGTCCTGGTGCGGCGGAGCGCCGACCAGGTAAATCATGATGACCGACTTCTGCGATCCTCGGATGCCGGATTGCTGCTCCGCCCGCAACAGCCCGGGCAACGTCAATCCGCCGAGTCCGAGGGCGCCGATCCGTAAAACATCGCGGCGGGAAACGCCGTCGCACAAACGAGCTTTTCGACCATGAATCGAGAACATGCGGCAGTTGGGGGCAGGAGGGAGGCGAGCCGCGGGCGGGATGCATCAGCCAATGCTGATGAGTTAATCATAACGCATCGGCCGCCGGGAATCCAGGGCGAACGCGAACCCAGGCGAGCGGCGGCTACTGCCGGCTGAGAAACGCCAAGCCGCCGATGAGCGTCATAAATGCGATCACGATGGCGACGTAGATCATTATGTTCATCACGATGTAAATCAGCAGCGCGAGATATCCCTTTCCTTTAGAGACTCGGTGAGCGGTCGCCATCCCGACGGGGATACTGTAAAAAGCGACCACTGGCCCCAGAACCAGAAGGCACGGGCAAACGGCGAGCGCATTGGCGCTTCCGGAGAGGTAGCCCGCAGCTTGTAAGGTCGTGCTCAGCGGCTGCGTGGCGCCGCCGACAATCTTCAGGGCCAGATGATACATCAGCCCAAAGAACACCAGGCCGACAATCGAACTGACGATGCCAAAGACGACAAAGAATCCCATGACCATAAGGAGGAGCGCGATATCCACCTCGCCGCCGATCGCCCGAATTAACTGAAACGGCGCCAGCACGAGGTTCGCCACCACGACCGCGGAGATCGCGAAGGTGAACGACATGCCGACGGCGCCGGGGGCCATGCCGGCGAAGGCGGTTTCCGGCTCGAAAATCACAAGCTTCACCGTGTCGAAGATGGCGCCCCACTCGCCTCGCTCGGCCTCCCACGGGATGCTGCTCTTGAGCGCGCCGCCGCCTCCTTGGCCGCCGCCCTTCGCGGTGGCGGTCGGAGGGCCGAGTTTCCTGGCTTCCACCTTTTTGATCGTCTCGACTTTGACCTTCTTGCCCTTCTGCCGGTCGAAGCCGCATTGGATGCAGAGGACCGCCTCGGGCGCCAGCGCGGCGCCGCAATTCGGGCAGGCGTCCTCGCCGATGGCTCTCGGCGCGAGGCCGACTTCATCGAAGAGGTCGTCCAGGCCCAAACCGCCTCCGGCCGGCGCCGAACGGGCGGAGGCCCCGGCGGCGACGGCCGAAGCGGCCGCGCCCACCACCAGCGGCTGACTGCACGTGGGGCACTTCACCGTCTTGCCGCGCAGCTCGGGCTTGGCGCCGAAGCGGGCGCCGCACTGGCACGTGACGGCGATGACGTCCGCGGGACTCTGCGGCCCAGCGGCTGCTTTGGGTTGAGCGACGGCCGCCTGCTTCCCGCCGCCGACGGTGAGCGGCTGACCGCACTTGGGGCATTTGACTTGCTTGCCTGCCAGCTCGGCGGGAGCGGCGAACTTCGCCCCGCACTTGCAGGCGGCGACGATCTTTCCATCCGGCGTTTTCGCTCCCGGCGCCGGCTGCTGCGCAGCGGCCCCCTTCGCCCCTTGGCCGGGGGCGGGGATCGCCAGCGGTTGCTGGCAGCCGGGACATTTGACGGTCTTGCCCGCCAGGTTGTCGTTGGCGGCGAACGACTTGCCGCATCGACAGGATACAGGAATCGGCATGCGAGGCGCCGGTGAGGGAGCGTCAAGTTCAGGGTTTCCATTGTGCCTAGCCACGCCGCCGACAGCAACCGGCAGGCGCGAACGCGGGAACGGGCGGCGCTGTCAAAATGGCAGGAGAAGCGGAGAGGAGTCAGGGGTCGGGAGTCAGGAGTCAGTGCCCTCGAACGAATGGCGCATCGGGAGTTGTTTTGGGAACCCAAAAGAGATGTTTCGATGGAGGTTTCTCGATTCGCGACTCCTGACTTCTGACTCCTGACCGCATCGCCACGACCGTTTGGACGCTCCTTTCCCTCGTCGCTCCCGCGTTTGGTCCGCGGGTTGCGTTTTGTTGGGCCGTCGCGTTCCCCGTGCGTCATTTTGACAGTATTCCGGCGGGCGAGGCCCGCCTCGCGGCAATCCCTATTCGAGATCCCTAATTCGTTTCGGAGGAAACCCATTTATGGCGACTGCGACCAAAAGCAAGGAGAAGAAGCAAGCCAAAGCCGGCAGCCTCAAGCTCCAGCCCATCGGCGACCGCGTGGTGCTCAAACGCGATGAGGGCGAAGAGCGGACCGCCGGGGGGATCGTGCTTCCCGACTCGGCCAAAGACAAGCCCGCCCGCGGCAAGGTAATCAGCGTCGGCGATGGCCGGCTGCTGGACAACGGCGAGCGCAGCCCGATGCAGGTGAAGGAAGGGGACCGCGTCCTCTTCAGCAGCTACGCCGGCGAGACGTTCAAAGTCGGCGACGACGAGCTGCTCCTGATGCGCGAAGACGACATCCTGGCGGTGATCGATGAGTAGTTGTTGGAGTCCAGCCTTTAGGCTGTCTTCCTTTCAACATGCAAGCCTCGAGAGCACGCTAAAGCGTGAACTCCAACCAACGCACTTAACTCTAGGAGCAAACTCACTCATGGCGAAGATTATCGTGTTCGACCAGGAGGCCCGCGAGGCGATTCGCCGCGGCGTCTCGAAGCTGGCCCGGGCGGTTAAGGTCACCCTTGGCCCCAAAGGGCGGAATGTGATTCTGCAGAAGAGCTTCGGCTCGCCCACGGTGACCAAAGACGGCGTGACCGTGGCCAAGGAGATCGAACTGGAAGACGCCTACGAGAACATGGGCGCCCAGATGGTCAAGGAAGTGGCCAGCAAGACCAGCGACGTGGCCGGCGACGGCACCACCACCGCCACCGTTCTGGCCGAAGCGATCTTCAACGAAGGCCTCCGGGCTGTGGTGTCCGGCGTCAATCCCGTGCTGATGAAGCAGGGGATGGAGAAAGCCGTGGCCGACATCGTCGAGAAGCTCAAGGCGATGTCCACGCAGGTGAAGGACGATCCGGAGAAGATCGCCAACGTCGGCTCGATCGCCGCCAACAACGACCGCGAGATCGGCGAGAAGCTGGCCGAGGCCATGCAGCGGGTCGGCAAGGACGGCGTGATCACCGTGGATGAGGGCAAGAGCCTGACCCTGGAGACTGAGTGGGTCGAGGGGATGCAGTTCGATCGCGGCTATCTCTCGCCGTACTTCGCCACCAACGTCTCGACGATGAAGGCCGAGCTGGAGGACTGCTACGTCCTGGTGTACGAGAAGAAGATCTCGAACATCAAAGACTTCCTCCCGCTCTTGGAGAAGGTGGCCCAAAGCGGCAAGCCGCTGTTGGTGATCGCCGAGGACCTGGAGGGCGAGGCGCTCACCACGCTGGTGATCAATAAGCTCCGCGGCACGTTCTCCTGCTGTGCGGTGAAGGCGCCCGGCTACGGCGATCGCCGCAAGGCGATGCTCGAGGATATCGCCATCCTCACCGGCGGCCAGGCGATCTTCGAGGCGCTGGGCAAGAAGCTCGAAAACGTCTCGCTGGCCGAGCTCGGCCGGGCCAAGCGGGTCTTGGTGGACAAGGACAATACGACCATCATCGAAGGGGCCGGCGAGAGCGCCACGATCAAGGGGCGGATCGACCAGATCCGCCGGGAGATCGAGAACTCCACCAGCGACTACGATCGCGAGAAGCTGGAAGAGCGGCTGGCGAAGCTTTCCGGCG
>JAHWKS010000320.1 GCA_019347795.1 Planctomycetota bacterium
CGAGCATCTCCGGCCGCACCGTCGGCGGTGGATCGTGAATCGCCACCTTCACCTCGAGCGTGTTCTTCTGGATGTTCGCCTTCGACGTCGGCAGCAAGACGGCGCCGTAGAGGGCTTCGGCCGACGAGGCGGTCTCGATCGTCACCGGCTGGCCCGACGCCACCAGCGGAACATCCTCCAAACGCACGTCCACGCGGACTTGCAGCATCTGCGGATCGTAGAGGCTCGCCACGGCGCCGGCGCCGTGCTGCCCATCGGAATTCCGACCGGCGACGCGCGTGCCGGGACTGGACAGCAGCTCAAGCACTCGCCCCGGCGTCGGCGCCCGCACGACCATCCGCTCCAGTCGCAGCTTCGCCGCCTCGACTTGCGCCGCGGCAAGGCGCTTTCGCGCTTCGGCCGCTTGCACTGCAGCTTCCGCCTCGGCCAATTGGCGGGACTCCTCCACCAGCAACTCCCGCTGCGTGGCCAGGGCGGCGCGCTTCCGCCGCAGCGCCGCGATTTGCCGCTCCAAACGGGGACCGTACCCGCGAAGCTCCTCCAACCGCGAGGCGGCCTGGTCATGCTCGCTCTGGGCCTGTTGGATATTGACCCCCGCCACGGCCCCACGAGACGCTTGCTTGCTCGCCAGCGACTGATGGGCGAAGTCGAGCCGCGCTTCGGCCGCCTGAATTTGGTAGGGCAACTGGCTCAACTCCGTCTCCGCTTGCGCGAGCTGCGACTCGGCCTCCGCCAGCGCCGCCTCCAAATGGACCGGCTGCTCGCTGCGCAACCGGGCTGCTGTGAGTTCGGCCTGGGCGCTTTCCACGTCCGCCTCGCGCAACTGCAGTTCGGCTTCGGCCTGCTCCAGCGCGATGCGGGCGTCGGCGTCGATCAGGCGGGCGACCGGCTCGCCCGTCTCGACCGCTTGCCCTTCCACGACGAGCAGTTCTTCGATCACGCCTTCGGTCAAGGCCGCGGCGAGAACCGCCGTCGGCCGCGGCTCGACCCACCCCGGCGCCTGGAAAAGCGGCGTTCCGCTCTTCTGCACTTCCGCCCGTGTGACCACGACCGGCACGACCGTCACCGGCGTCGCCGGGAGAAAGCGATCGCGCATCGCCCACGCCAGCAGCGAGGCGAAGCCCAGCAGCACGCCCGCCGGCAGGACGTACCGCGAGATGACGTGACGGCGTCGTCCCTCGGGTCGATTCTCGGCCGCCGGCCGGCGGTCGATCGCCAATTGGCGGAGATCGTGGGTCGTGGTCATGGCAGGGTTCACTTCACGTGGATGCCGGTGGCCAGGATGGTCAGGTTCCCCGCGTCATCGCGCTGGGCCTTCCCCTGGACGGTGACGGTGCTTAACTCCTCCACGCCCAGCAGCTCGCGGGCGTCGGAGTTGACGAGCTGTCCCTGCTCGTTCACGACCTTGACCACCGCCTTGTTGTCCTTCAGCAGGTTCAAATCGCAGCAGTAATCCCACGGCGTGGGGCAGCCTTCCTCCGCCGGGCACGGTTGCAGCTTGGGATCGACAATCGTGAAAGCAGCCGCGCCGTCGATGAACGGCTCGTGGTCGCCGCCGATCCGGCCGACGACCGTCACGTCGTCGCCGTCTTGGGCGCTTTCCCGCGCTTCGGCGACTCCCTTTGCGTCTGCCGGTTCGGCGGCGAGGACGTAATCGCCTCCGGACGCGCCGCCCGAGGCGCTGTTGCCGCCGCCGGCGACGTCCGTCGTTCCTTGCGTGCAGCCCACGGCCGACAAGGTCGCGAGCAGCATCCCGGCCAATACAGGTCGAAGATTCATTCGATCCAACTCCTCAAACAAAGTAACGAAGCACAACCTCAAAACGCTTTGAGACTTTCGGCCACCGGCATCCGCATCGCGCGGATGGCCGGCGGAATGGCGCCGATCACGCCGATCGCCAGTCCGGCGCCGCAGCCGATGAGGATCGCCGTGCTATCGACGTGGAGCGTGAAGGCGCCCATCGTGAACCGCACCGCCATCCCGTTCACGAGCACCAAGGCCGCGAACCCCGCCACCAGCGACGCCGCCGCGGAGAGCAGCACAGCCTCTTGCATCAATCCCAGCAAGATCGCCCGGCGGCGGAAGCCGATCGCCTGCAGCGTGGCCAGCTCCCGCACGCGTCCCATCACCGCGCCGTACATGGTGTTGATTCCCGAGAACACGCCCGCCCCGGAGATCAGGAACACCACCAGCCACGCCAGCATTCGCACGGGGCGATAGTGCTTTTGCAGGGTAGCGTAGTATTCGGTTTCGGCCGTCGCCTGCAGCTCCAGATCGACCCGCTCCTTGCAAAACAGCTTCACTTCCGCGGGCGACGCCCCCGGCGTCAGGAGGATCGCCGTCAGGCTCAGGTCCTGCCGCTTGAGCGCCTGCTGAAAATCCGTTACGCGGCACCACACTTCTGATTCGAGGGCCGAGCCGGCGGCGGCGAATCGGCCGGAGATGTTCCAGTCGCGTCCTTCGAAGCGGAGCGTCTCGCCGATCGCCAGCCGAGCGGGATCGCATCCCAACTTGGCGTGGACCAGGCGGCCAATGATCACTTCGCCGGCGCCCGGCCACTGTCCCTCGACAAGCTGCACCTTCCTCCGCACCAGCGGCGCCGTTTGCGTCACGCCGCGCACCAGTCCCAAAGCGCCTTGCGAGTTCTCGTCGACGGCGATGCGCGAGCCGAGGTACAACTCCGGCGAGATGTGCTGAACGCCGAACCGGCGATGAACCCCCGTCACACTGGCCGCCAGCAGCCCAGGCGTCTGCGCGGCGATGGCCGAGTTTTCGATGCTCCCCTCGGCCCCCAGCGAGTAGACCAGCACCACCTGCGGATCGCCGCTCACCGCCAGCGATCGCTCCAATCCTCGGATGAAGCCGACGATCACGAACACCAGCAGCACCACCACCGAGAGCGCTCCCAGCGTCAGCAGGGTGCGCGTCGGCCGGCGCAGGAGGTTGCGCACTCCGTATTCCCAGGGCAGCAATTTCAGGCGAAACATCTCCGATCCTTTGCTCCAGCGGCGCAAAAAGAAGCCGAGCATTCGCGCAGCACTTCAACACAGGCGCGAACACAGCGCGGCCGGATCAGATAAGAAGCGACTCGATGAGCAGCCGGTAGACGCGGCCGCCATTGAACCGACAGTCGCCGAGGGCGGGAATGGGAGAAACATCCCTCCCCACGGCCAATAAGAGACGAGCCTGCGAGTCAGCCGGATTGCGATGAAGCGGAATCAGCTCTTCGGACGCCTCGCAGACATCCAATTCCGGGACCGCCGAGTCGGCAATCGCTCCCTGGCAAAGGCACTGGCAGCAGCCATCGTCGCGAGGAAAGCCGGGAAGCGGATGCGGCTGTCGGTCGGCGGTGGTTCCGTCGGGGCCGTGATCGCGGCGATTCGCGAGGTGGTTGCCGCCGCAATGGGCACAACACGAACGGGCGCCGACCGATGTCTGCGCGCTCCCCCCTAGCGATGCGCCCAAGCAATTAAAGGGGCAAATCACCAGGCAGGCGACGAGCACGATGTGCAAGAAAAACTGCACAGATCCCAAGGGTCAAACGGAAAGGGTTACGTAAAATATACCCGCTTTCGCGTCCAAAATCAAACATCGGTCGATCGGCGCCGCGGCGTCCAGGGGAAAATGGTCACGGTTTCACGCTTCGTTGAATCCGTGTCCGCAGCGAGCGAGGTCAAACGCGATCGTCTTCACTAAACTAAGCGTGACGCCGGTGAGCCGCCGCGCTAGAATAGAGAACTGCGACGAAAGCGGGACGTCCTTCCTTGTCCTTGTGCTGACCTTCTTTGAGCTTTGAGCGAAACCATGCCCACCGCCGTGCCGCGACCAGCCGCATCCAACGATTACTCGGCTTTCTGTCGCCCCTTCAGGGCTTCGACGGGTGGTTGTCTCTATCGTCCAGGGGCTTGCGCCCCTGGCTACATGCTGTCGCCCCGTCGGGGCTGGAATCTTCCACTTTGGCTTATGCAGACTTTCCTATTTGTCCTGCTCATGGCGGTTCCCGCGGCGGACGCGATTGCTCAGAAGGAGGCTCTTTACGACTCGATCAACCGTCGCGATGAGGCGTCCTGGCAGGCGGCGATGAAAATTTGGGAGTGGGCCGAGCCGGGATATCAGGAGACGAAATCGTCGGCCCTGCTGGCCGAGATGCTCGAGGAGGCGGGGTTCGAGACTACATGGGGCGCGGCGGACATTCCCACGGCCTTTACGGCCGAGTTCGGCGAAGGGAAGCCGGTCATCGGCATCTTGGGCGAGTACGACGCGCTCCCGGGCTTGTCGCAAGAGGCGGTTCCGCAGCGCGATCCGCGCGAGGAGACGGAGTGGGGACACGCCTGCGGGCATCATCTCTTCGGCGTCGCATCGGCCTCCGCCGCGATTGCGATCGCCGAGCAGATTCGGGAGGGGAATCTCCAGGGGACGGTGCGGTTCTATGGATGTCCCGCGGAGGAAGGAGGCGGGGCGAAGGTGTTCATGGTCCGCGAGGGGCTCTTCGCCGACTGCGACGCAGCCTTGCACTGGCATCCTTCCAGCCGCAATTCGGCGGGAGACAAAAGCTCGCTGGCGCGGATCGCGGCGAAGTTCCGCTTCTTCGGCAATCCGGCCCACGCCGCCGGCGCCCCCGACCAGGGCCGCTCGGCGCTGGACGCGGTCGAGCTGACCAACCACGCGACGCAACTGCTGCGGGAGCACACTCCCGACTTCACGCGCATCCATCACGTGATTACCGACGGCGGCTCGGCGCCGAACATCGTGCCGGAGTTCGCCGAGGTGTACTACTACATCCGCCACCCGCAGTCGAAGGTGCTCCGCCCTCTCTACCGCCGGCTGCAGCTTTGCGCCGAAGCGGGAGCGCTGGCGACGGAGACGACGCTGGAGATCGACTATCAAGGCGGCATCCGCGAGATCCTGCCCAACAACGCCCTGGCGCAGGTCGCGCTGAAGAACTTGCAGGAGCTGAACGATCTCGAAATCCCGGCCGGCGAGCAGCCCTTTGCCGCACGGCTCCAGCAGACGCTTTCGCAGCCGCAGCCGCTGGAGGATGTCGGGCAGGTCTACGATCAAAGCGGCACGTTCGGAACCGGCTCGACCGACGTCGGGGATGTCTCCTGGGTCACGCCCACCTCGGGCTTCACCACCGCATGCTGGGTCCCGGGCACGCCGGGCCACTCCTGGCAGGCGACCGCCTGCGGCGCCACGCCCCAAGCCCGTCGCGGGATGAACCTGGCGGCGCGGGTGCTGGCGGCCACGGCGTGGGACATCTACACCAACCCGCAACTCTTGGAAGCGGCGAAGGCGGAGCATCGCAAGCGAGTCGGCGAGGTAGAGTACGAGTCGCTCCTCCTCCCCGGCCAGCCGCCGCCGCTGGACTACCGCAAGCCGCCGAAGCGCCAGCAGTTGGCGACCAAGGAAAAACCGTCGGAAGCGAACTGACGACCAGCGCCCGCGGAATCCGCCGTTCAATCGCGTCGATCGGAATGAGTCACCTGTTCGCGGCGAATTATCGCGTTGAAGTCGGGCGCCGCCGATAAGAGGTAAATCGGGATCGCGCCTCCGAGTTGGACCGTATGGGAAAGCGACGCGATCCGTCTTCGACTGCTCCCGCCACGGCACGACGCCGCATGTTCCGTCGCCATTTCCGCGCGATGTATCGCTTGCAGAGCCGCCGCCTGAGGCGGTTCGTAATGCACTCGGTCTTGCACGCCGACGACCCGCCGCACCGCCTGGCGCTGGGGGCGGCGATCGGCATCTTCGTCACGTTCACCCCCACGGTCGGCATCCAGATGCTGGTCGCGATCTTCCTGGCGTGGCTCTTGCGGGCGAACAAGGCGATCGGAGTCCCGCTGGTGTGGATCTCCAACCCGGCCACGTTCGTGCCGATGTATTACCCGTGCTACGTCGTGGGGCGGCTGATTCTGCGGCGCCCGCCGATCGAGCCCGGCTGGTGGAAAGAGCTGGCGGACCCGCCGGGCGGTTGGAGCACAGCGATCTCGTTCTACTGGACGAAGTTCCTGGAGATCGCGCTCCCGCTGTGGGTCGGCTGCCTGGTGGTCGGGCTGACCCTCGGCTATCTCACGTACCACTTTACCTATCGGGCCATCTGCGCTTACCGGATGCGCCGCTGGGGCCAATTGATGCCCCCCTCGGCCAAAACGCCGAAAGCCGGTCCGCGGTGAAGCGAACCTTTCGCGGCGCGGAGCGTCCCACCTTTCAGATGCTCTTGGCGATCCAGCTCGATGGTGAAACGGACATCATTCCGCGCTTCGAACGCGGCGTTCCAGGTTCGAATCCTGGTCGGGCTGCTGACGACGCTCGACAACTACTTGGGCTCTCGCTCCAGCCAGCTCTCCAGGTCCCCCAGCGATTGAAATCGCAGAAGGTCCTTGCCGAGTTTCTGCAATTGCTCGACGTCAAGCGCCCGAATTCGCTGCTCGGTTTCGCCGGGCAAATCGCCGCAGAGCTCCGTCAACTGCATCAGGAAAGTCTCGGTCGTACTGCGCCTTATCGCAACTCGCTCCACGGATGTTATGTACGTCACCTGTTGCTCCTTCTCGAACGCATTCAATTCCTCTTGGAACCGCTCCTCCAAGTCAACTCGAAGGTGAATCATCAACCACGGCCTCCACCGGTCTTCAAAAGAGCGCCACGGCTTTATGACTGTTCCGAGGCGGTTTCCTGC
>JAHWKS010000321.1 GCA_019347795.1 Planctomycetota bacterium
CAAGGCGCTCGGCGCCCCCAGCACCGGCGTCATGAGCATTTTTCTCAGTTACGGACTGTCGTTGGGATTCGTGGGCTCCGGCGCCGGGATGGTGCTGGGGCTGTTATTCGTGATTTACATCAACAATATCGCCGACGGACTGGAGTGGCTTACCGGCCGCGAGGTGTTCGATCCGACGGTTTACTACTTCTCGGAGATTCCAACGATCATCAACCCGCTCACGATCGCCTGGATCGTCGCCGGGAGCGTGATGATCGCCGTGCTGGCAAGCGTCCTGCCGGCGATCCGCGCGGCAAGGCTGCATCCGGTCCAGGCGCTGCGCTACGAGTAGCCGCGAGCGAAGAGGTAGGGTGGGACAAGCGGTAGCGCGCAGTCCCACGCGTTTTTCGGGTTTACCGCTACCGAATTCCACTCATCGAGGTTCCCGTGTCTCACCCATCCCTGGCCGAGCCTGTCCGACGGCGAGCGCGGCTTTCCGCCGCGGCGAAGCGTCGCGCGGGTTCCGGCGGCGAGCCGATTCTTGCGGCCCGAAACCTCGTGAAGAGCTACCGCAAAGGCGCCATCGAGGTGCCCGTGCTCAAGGGGGTGGACCTTGATGTCGGCCGCGGCGAGTTCCTCTCAATCGTCGGCCAGAGCGGCTCGGGGAAGAGCACCCTGCTGCACTTGCTGGGAACGCTCGATGCTCCCGATGCGGGCGAAATCCGCTTTGAGGACCGGCGGATCGACAACCTGCCCTCCCGGGCTCGCGACGCGGTGCGGAATCAGCACGTGGGGATGATCTTCCAGTTCTACCACCTGCTGCCGGAGCTGACGACGCTCGAGAACGTGCTGGCGCCGCGGATGATTGCCGACGGCGTGCTGCGTTACTGGCGGCGGCGCCGAGAGCACGTCGCGGACGCCAAAGAGGTGCTGGAGCTGGTCGGCCTCTCGCACCGCCTGGAGCACAAGCCGCGGGAGCTTTCCGGGGGGGAGATGCAGCGGGCCGCTATCGCCCGCTCGCTGGTCGCCCGGCCGACGCTGCTCCTGGCCGACGAGCCGACGGGGAACCTCGATCAGAAGATCGGCCGGGAGATTCTCGCCCTCTTGCAAAGCCTCAATGAGTCGCGCAACTTAACAATTGTTATGGTCACGCACGACCAGGCCCTCGCCCGCGAAACCGACCGCATCGTGCGGCTGGCCGAAGGGCGAGTGGAGCAAAATGCGGAATGCGGAATGCGGAATGCGGAATGAAGATGCCGCTTCGCGCGTCAATTCCGCATTCCGAATTCCAACTCCGCATTCGCATGTCTCTCAAAGTCTCCATCAACGGCGAGCTGTTCGACAAGGATGACGCCAAGATCAGCGTCTACGATCACGGGCTGCTCTACGGCGACGGCGTGTTCGAGGGCATGCGTAGCTACGGCGGCCGCATTTTCCGGCTGGAGGAGCATCTGACGCGGCTGTGGAACTCCGCCAAGGCCATCTGGCTGGAGATTCCCATCGCCCGCGACGTGCTGGGGCGGCACATTCACGACCTGCTCAAGACCAACGGCATCCAGGACGGGTACGTCCGGCTGGTGGTCACCCGCGGCGCCGGCACGCTCGGGCTGGACCCGAACCGGACCAGCAATCCGCAGATCATCATCATCGCCGACCATATCTCGCTCTATCCGCAGGAGTATTACGAGAACGGGCTGGAGATTATCACCGCCAGCACGATCCGTAACCACTCGGCGGCGCTCAGCCCGCGGATCAAGTCGCTCAACTACTTGAACAACATCCTGGCGAAGATCGAGGGACTGCACGGCGGCTGCATCGAGGCCCTGATGCTCAACCACAAGGGCGAGGTGGCCGAGTGCACCGGCGACAACATCTTCATCGTCCGCGCGGGAGACGTGATCACGCCCCCTTTGGACGCGGGCATTCTGGACGGCATCACGCGGCAAACGGTGATCATCCTCGCCCGCGAGGAAGGGCTCACCGTCTACGAGCACGCGATGACGAAGTACGACATCTACACCGCCGACGAATGCTTCCTGACCGGCAGCGCCGCCGAAGTGATCCCGGTGGTGAAGGTGGATGACCGCGTGATCGGCGCCGGCAAACCGGGGCCGGTCACGAAGGACCTGACCCGCCTCTTCCGCGAGCTGACCCGCAGCGGTGTGGTCTGACAGCTTCCTGCGCGCGGCGACGCCTCACCAGCGCGCCCGACGATGGCATGGGACCAGGCTCCGTCTACTCTTCCTCGGCCGGGGCGGCCTGCTTCGCGCGCTTTTGCGGCTTCTTCTGCAGGCTGGCGTAGCCGCCGGCTTTGAACTTGCTCTCGAACTTCTTGATGCGGCCTTCCGTGTCTACAAACTTCACGCGGCCGGTGTAGAAGGGATGGCAGGCGTTGCAGATATCGACCTTCAGCTCCTTGCGAGTGCTTCGCGTGGTAAAGGTGTTGCCGCAGCCGCAGGTGACCGTCGTTTCAAAGTATTTGGGGTGGGTGTCTTTCTTCATGGCAGAATTCGCCGCTGGGGAGCCGAGGTTGATGGGGTCGGGGTGGTTTTTCGGTCCTGGGTCCGGCGAGATGGCAAGACATCGGGCCGAAAAACCTCCCCGACCCCGTCCCGGGACTCGCCGGGTGTGTGGCTGGGGAGGGACCGTGGGTAAGCAACCAATCGTACCGTGCCCCCCGATGATCGGCAAGGCGGGCAAGAAATGACAACGGCCTGCTCGACCGTTGAGGTCGAGCAGGCCGTGTTCGTCCCGTCTGGCGAGAGCCGGCTTTAGCGGAGCAGGTTCACACCGGCGTGAACGACGCGACGTTGAGCGGGAACGTACGCGGCCGGATCCACCATGGGCGCGGGGGGCACCGGAGCGCTGTCGTCAACCGCGGGGGCGGGAGCACCGTAACCGGCGCCGGCGCCGCAGCCGCAGCTATCGTAGCCGCCGCAAGGCGCACAGCAGCTATGGCAGCTGCTCTTGCACTTGTTGCGGTTGCCGAAAATCAGGTCCAACAGCGACGTGCGCTTTCGCTTGCAGCACGAGGTCGGGCAGCAGGCGTCATGGCAGCCGACGTCGCAGCCGCACGCGGACGGGCAGCAGCCGGCATCGCAGCCGCACGCGGGCGGGCAGCAGCCGTGGTCGCAGCCGCACGCGGGCGGGCAGCAGCCGTGGTCGCAGCCGCACGCGGTCGGGCAGCAGCCGTGGTCGCAGCCGCACGCAGGCGGGCAGCAGCCCTGGTCGCAGCAAGGCGCCGGGCAGCACGAGGGTTCACAACAGGGCGTGGCGCAACAGCCACTGCCGCTGGTGCGCATTCCGAGCATCTGGTCCAGCAAGGTGGCCCCGAAGCTCGAAGAGCTCAGGCTCATCGCGAGCACGAGCGCGGCAATCGCAGCATTGCACTTCATTGGGACATGTCTCCTTTACGGTGTAACGTCGAATCCGAGCCGCTTACCTGCAACGCGGTCGCCGTCGAAACCGCTCAAGCGCCAGGCCCGTTCTCACGGGCCGGTCGAGGCAACGTCTGACGCGTCAAACGCGCCCGGGGAGTGTGCGGTCCTGCGGCAGGCGATCGTGGGATGGCGGCCTGACGGCCGTGCGAGGTAGGACGTTTCGGAACCGGTCGAGCCTTCCTGGACTCGAAAAAATCCGCTCCGGTAAAGCCTGACGCGACGCCGCATCACTGACGGCACAAGCTCGCATCAAGCGACAGCTTCCGTATCGGCAGCCCTCTTCCGGACCCTTGAGCGTTCGCAAGTAATTTTCTCCAAATGGCTTACATCAATCGTTAGCGAAACCTTGCCGGCCGTTCCGCTTGTGCCGGTTGGCGCCGACCGTCGCGAAAATGCGGTGCGCGCCAACACTGCAAACCCCGCCGCCGTTTGGCTTGGCGCAGGAATTCCGATTACGATAGCACCCAGAGACGCCGCGCTTCGGCGGCGCTTGGCGGAGGTCGATATGCCGATTCAACTTACGTGCGAGAACTGCAAAAAGAGCCTCAACGTCCGCGACGAGCTGGCCGGAAAGCGTGTCAAGTGCCCGCAATGTCAAACGGTGGTGACCGTGCCGGCGGGCGAAGCGGCGGACGCCTGGCGCCTGCAGACCGAAGACGGCGAAACCTACGGTCCCGTGCCGCGGGCCGAGCTGGACGGCTGGGCCAAGGAAGGACGCGTGACCGCCTCCTGCCAGGTGCTGCGCGAGGGGGATGAGCAGTGGCGGTGGGCCGCCGACGTTTACCCGTATTTGGCGGGCGAACAATCCGCAACGTCGCCGCAGACTTCGCCGGGCGGCGGAGCGGCAGCGCCGTCTCCTTCGCCGGCGTCGCCCGCGGCGGCGCCAGCGGGCGGATCGGGCGGATTTGATTTCAGCGCCCTCGACCCGGCCGCTCAACAACCGCAACAACAGCCCGGACCGTTCGACTTTGCCGGATCGGAAAAGTCCGGCGGCGCCGCGCCCGCCTTGGAGTTCGGCGACGACGCCGGCCGCGGCGGGCGCAAAGGCCGGTCGCGCGGCGGCAAACCGGCCGCCACGACCGCGGCGCCCTCCTCATCGAGCGTCAATCTGTCCGAGCAGCCGGGATATCCGCCGGGCGTTCAGCCGTCCACGTTGTCTCCATCTTCGAAATCGCGAATCAAGTCCGCCGGCCGAATGCAACGGCTGACGAAGGTGGGCGTCCTGTCGTTCGCCAAAGTGATGGGGGCGTCCGGGGCGCTGATCGGCTTGGTCATCGGCATTCCCTATGGCCTGATCGTCGTGCTTCTCGGCGTCGCCGGCGCCGCCTCCGAAGGAGGCGGAATGTTCGGCGCCATGGGCATCCTCGGCGGACTTCTCATGATGGTGATCATCCCGATCTTTTACGGGATCGCCAGCTTTGTGTTTGGCTTGATCTACGCTCTGATCATCAATCTCGTTCTGGGCGTGACGGGCGGGTTGGAAATCGAACTGCAGTAACGGATGAGCGAAGATGTCGGCGGCCGCGCAACTCGCTGCGGGATGGAAGCTGCATCAGGCCGGCGACTACGCAGGCGCGGAGGGCTGCTATCAGGCGGTGCTTACGGCCGATCCCTACCACGCCAACGCGTGGTGCTATCTCGGCATGCTGCGGCATGACCGGAAGCTGTATAGCGAGGCGAAGTCGGCGTACGAGCGCTCTCTGGCGCTGGCGCCCGGCGCGGCGGTGACTCACAACAACCTGGGAAACACGCTCGTGGCGATGGATCGTCGCGAGGAGGCGATCGCCTGCTTCGAGCGAGCCGCGGCCTTGCAGCCCCGGTACCCGAACGCCTACAAGAACAAAGGCTCATCGCTGACGTGGCTGGGGCGGCTCGATGAGGCGGCGGCGTCGTTTCGGCAGGCCCTGGCGCTCGCGCCCGAGGATCCGCAGACGCACCGCGACTTGGGTGTGGTGCTTCTTCTGCAAGGCCGATTCCAGGAGGGTTGGGCCGAGTACCAATATCGCTGGCGGACGCCGAATCTGTCGCTTCCGGCGCTGCGGCGTCCGATGTGGGACGGCTCGTCGCTCGACGGCAGGACGATCTTCCTCCTCGCCGAGCAGGGGTTTGGCGACACGATTCATTTCATTCGCTACGCCGCGCGGTTGAAGCAGTTGTACGATTGCCGCGTCGTCGCGTCTTGCCATAAGCCGCTCCTGCCGCTGTTGTCGAGCGTCTCCGGTCCCGACGCGCTCATTCCGCTAGGCGGTGAGCCGGTCCGTTACGACGCCTTCGCGCCGCTGTTGAGCGTGCCGGGCATCCTGAACGACACGCCCTCCACGTTTCCCGCCGACGTTCCCTATCTGCACGCGCACCAAGAGCGCGTCGAGCGATGGGAAAAGAAGCTCGCCGGCTGCGAAGGACTGCGGGTGGGGATCGCGTGGCAGGGAAGCCCGGCCTTCGAGGCCGACGCGATGCGAAGCGCCCCGCTGTCGGCGTTCCTGCCGCTGGCCCGCGTCCCCGGCGTAACGCTCGTCAGCTTGCAAAAGGGATTCGGCGAAGAGCAACTGCCGCCGCTATCCGATCGCCTGTCAGCGATTCCGCTCGGACCGCGACTCGACGCGGAAGGCGCTGCCTTCCTCGATACCGCGGCTGTGATTAAGTCGCTCGATCTGGTGATTACCGTCGATACGTCGATCGGCCATCTCGCCGGCGCGCTGGGGGCGCCGACGTGGCTGGCCCTGGCGTATGTGCCCGACTGGCGATGGGGCATGACCGGGGAGCGCAGCGTCTGGTATCCGACGATGCGGCTCTTTCGCCAAACCCGCCGCGGCGACTGGTCCACCGTCTTCAAGCCGATGGCCGAAGCGCTCGCCCGCCTCGCCGCAAACGTGGGAGAGCCGCCCCGCCCCGTAACGCAGGCGGCCCGCCTGTGCGGCGCCACGATCGAATCCACAGCCGCCGTCCCGGCGCCGCTGGTGGTCGAGATCTCCCCCGGCGAACTCCTCGACAAGATCACGATTCTGGAGATCAAGTCCGAGCGAATCGCAGACGCCGCCAAGCTGCAGAACATCCGCCGCGAGCTGGATTCGCTGAACCACGTGCGCCGCGACAACGTTCCGGGCTCCTCAGAGCTGAACGACCTGGCGACGCAGCTCAAAGCGATCAACGAGCAACTGTGGGAAATCGAAGACGCGATCCGCGACTGCGAACGCCGCAACGACTTCGGCGCGGAATTCGTCGAGCTGGCCCGCTCCGTCTACCGCAGCAACGAC
>JAHWKS010000322.1 GCA_019347795.1 Planctomycetota bacterium
CCTCCTCGGACGACCACCGCGGCTATCCCGGCGCGTACGGCGAAGGGCTGGTGGCCGTTTGGGCGAGCGAGCTTTCGCCCGCGGCGATTGTCGACGCAGTGCGGAAACGCCGCACCTACGCGGTCACCATCTTATGCGGCTGTTGTTCACGGCGCTGCTTAGAAGCACACGACCAACTGACTACCTAAGGGAACCGATTACATGGCGGACCGAATGGAGGAGTATCTGCGTCGCATGCTGGAAGGATATCGCGATGCGCCGCCGGCGAAGCCGGACCCGAAACCCCAGCCCAGCGACGCGCTGGAGGCTCAGGTGGAGGAGCTTGAGGCAACCCCCGAGCCGCCCGCCGAGCACCTCGGCGCGAAGATTGGCGCGATCGCGCAGCACTTCGGCGAAGCGGCCGAGCAGAGCGGATCGGCGAAGACAGCGGAAACCAACGAGCAGCGGGCGGCTTTCGCTGCGGACATCGCCCGGCTCCTCCGCTCGCCGCAGCGGATCCGCGAAGCGATCGTGTTGAACGAGATTCTGAAGCGGCCCTTCGAGTGGTGAGGCGCGATCACTCGGCCGACAGCGCTTCCGGCTAATCGCTCGGCGCCTTCTCGACTCGCTTCGTTGGCAACGGACGGCGAGGGCGCAGCGGGATCGACTTGCGAAAGAACGCCATTCCTTCATGGAACGCCGCGGCCACCGCATCGGCGCCGGCCTTCTGCACCGGCGCCTGCAGCTTCTCGACGCGGGCCGGGGCGTTCCACACGCCCGCCAGCAAGGGGAGTTGCGGTGCGTGACGCCGCAGCCGGCGACAGACATTCCGCAGACGCACCGAGCCCCCCGCGGCGATCACCGAAACCGCCACGCCGTCTACAGGCTCCGCGTCCAGGCGACGCAATAATTCCTCGCTGGCGCCGAGCGTGTCGGCCGCATCCGCTTGATATCCTTCGGCCGTGAGCAGCCGGGCGAACATCACCGCAGCAATGCGATCCGCTTCATCACTGGACGCCAGACACACAATTCGCGGCGGGTGGGCGGCCGGCTCGTCCCCCCCATCCGCTTTCCTGTTCGAGTCCTCCGGCGCTTGGTCGGCGGCCGTGGAAAGCTGGAAGGCTTCAAAGGCGTCATCCACCAGCTCGGCGATCGACTCGTAGATAAACGCCTCCTGCCGCGCCGTCAGTCGGCTGGCGTCGCGATCGCGCTCGGCCAGGGCCAACGCCGGCGCGAGAAGCGATTCGTACAACTCTTCCAACGTCCCATTCCGGAGAAATTCCCCCGCCACGTCGGCGGCGTCTTCGTAGTCTTTCGCCAAAAGCCGCTGATAGAAGCGATACCGCAGCTCCAACGGCGGCTCGTCGGCCAGGAGGATGTTCAGAAACCGCAGTTGCGGCACGTGGCGGGCCATCACCGTCAAGCACACCGTCAGCGGCGTCGCCAGCACCAGGCCCACCGGTCCCCACAGCCAGGTCCAGAAGACCGCGGCGGTGACGATCGCCAGCGTCGAGACGCCGGTGCTCGTACCATAAAGCCACGGTTCGAGAATGTTGTTGGTGATCAGCTCGGCAATGATGAACAGCGCGATCGTCGCCAGCGGCCGTTGCCATTCGTCGAACACCGCCAGCGAAAGGGCCATCGGCGTCACCGCGGCGATGATCGGTCCCACGTACGGAATGAACCGCAGGATTGTCGCCAGGAGTCCCCACAAGACGGCGTTCGGCAGGCCGATGAAGTACAGCCCCACGCCGATCGCCGTTCCGTAGATGCTGTTGATGATGAGCTGCATCATCAAATAGCGGCTCACCCGCGTGGCCGCGTCCTCCAGCGCCTGCGTGGTGACGTAGACGCGGCTCGTGCCCGCCAGGCGGATGATGCGGTCGCGCAGGCTCTCTCGCTCCAGGAGGAGGAAGATCACGAACACGACGACAATCGCCACGAAGCCGAGGGCCGACAAGACCGGCGCGAACTCATTCATCATCCGCACCGGCGCAAACGAGGTATCGACGATCTGCACCGGCAGCGGCTGTTTGCCGAACAACGCGGCGCGCAGACTGAATGGCGATTCCTGCTCGGCCGCATCGCCATCCTCTTTCGGCTTGACCAGCTCCTGTTCCACGCGCTCCAGGGTTTCGGCGGCTTTGCTCAACGAGTCGCCGCCGGTGGCTTTGAGCGCCTTCACCTTTTTGACCAGCGTCGCTTCGTACTTCGGGAGCTCGGCCGCCACGTCGGCGGCGTTCTTGAGAACGATGTAGCCCACGCCTCCCAGCACCAGGAACGCCAAAATGACCGTGACGACCACGCCGCCCACGTGCCCGAGCCCCCACCGCTGCAGCCGCGTCGCCAGCGGCGTCAAGAGAAAGCTCAACAGCACCGCCAGCGAAAACGGCAGGAGCACTTCGCGGGCGAAGTAAAAGATCGCCACCACCAGCAGCATCAACGCCAGCGCGCGCAGCGGCGGCGCGAGCGCACTGTCGCCGCGCAGCTTCTCCGTATTGCTCATGCCGCTTCTCGGGCGCTCTTTGGTGAAAGCCGGACGCCGGCGCGTCGCGGCTGTTTCGATTCTATCCCTGACGATGCGGCAGGAGCGAGGGGCGATGTTTCACGGCGCTCGCCGCTTCGGCCTATCAGGCGGCGCCGGAAGGGACGTTCGGTCGGCGTCGATCTCCACAAACCAAGCCGCCGCGCGAAATACGGCAACCATACGAGATCAGCCACGGATAGACACCGGTGGAGCCCGGATAATGCGTCGCATTGCCAGCCAATCTCCTATAATGGCTGTTGCTTGCACTAGAAGAATGATCAGCGGCGGTGTTTTTTTCACTGCGGAAACGAAACCTCCCCGGGGCGCCGGTGGTAATACCTGGGTGGAGCGGCTTGCGAAGCCGGCTCGAGCCTTGTCTGAATCCGTCCGAATCCTCGTCGAACGCTGCCTCTCGGGCGATCAGTCGGCCATGCGCCAATTGGTCGAGCGATACCGGGACAACGTATTCGGACTGTGCGTGCGGATGCTCGGGCGAATTCACGACGCGGAGGACGCGGCCCAGGAGGTTTTCCTGCGGGTGTTTCGCAGCCTCCACCGGGTCGACCGGACGCGCGACTTCGAGCCGTGGCTCTTGGCCATCACCGGGAACTGCTGCCGCACGCGGCTCAAGCAACGCAGCCGCCGTCTGGAAAGTCAACCGCTGGAGGAGGTTTGCGACCAGTCCCCTTCCGCGGCGTCGGGAGACGATCTGGCGGAGGAGGTCCGGCTGGGGCTGGCGCAGTTGCGGGAGGAGCATCGCCGGGCGTTCCTCCTGTTTCACGAGCAAGAGCTCAGCTACGCCGAGATCGCCGGCGTGCTGGATGCGCCGCTGGGGACGGTAAAGACATGGGTCCACCGGGCCCGCCGGGAATTGATTGAGCACCTGCAACAACGAGGAGTCATCGAGGAGCCCCGCCATGTCGTGCGAAAAGTTTGAAGTACGGCTTCAGGAACTGCTGGACGAGCGGCTGCGTCCCGAAGACGATGCGCAGCTTGGGCGTCACGCCGATGCATGCCCTGCGTGCCGAGGCGTGCTGACGGCGCAGGCGGCGCTGTGGGACGGGTTGGCGGGCCGCCCGGCGCCGCGGACTTCGGCGGGGTTTGTCGAGGCGGTGGTGGCGAATGCGGAGTGCGGAGCGGGTGGGAATGCGGAGTGCGGAGTGCGGAATGCGGAATGGGAGGAGCGCGGGCGGCGGCGGACGGCCGTTGGTTGGCTGGTTGCGGCGGCGGTGGTGGTCGCCGTGGCGCCGGCGGCATACTGGTCGATTCGCTCCGGCGCAACCCGGAAGACCGCGGCGGAGCGGGAGAGCGTGGCGCCTCAGGCGCCGACGAGTCCGCAGATTGCCGAGCATCGAGCGCCGCCGCCGGAGGTTGCCACGATAGATGACGGCGATCCAGGTTCTGCCCCTATTCCCAGCAGTCTAACGCCCGAGGAGCGATACGCCCTGCTGCTGGAGCGGTGGCAGTCGCAGCTTCCCGAGTTGGGCGGCCGGCTGGGCTTGATCGGCGAAGACGCTCCCGCCACGCAAGGCGCCGCGGCGGTGTCGCAGATCACCGACCGCATTCGCACGCCGCTTTCTTCCTCGCTGATTTCGACGCTCAACGTCCTCCGCACCGCGCTTCCCACCGGCGCCGATCCCAGCCCCGCCAAGCCGCAGGCCAGACGAGCCGGCGCCGTCAGCGAACGAACCGCGTAGTCCGAGTTTCGCGGCTGACGGGCGCAAGCAACGAGCCGCGACCGAGGGCGTCGGCCGCGGCTCGTCGGGACGAACCGTTGATCAGATTGGATTTACTATTTGCCTTCGCGAAGCGCCTCGAAGTATTGCTTCGCGTGGTCGCGCTGGGCGCGGGGGAGACGCTGATCGGCCAGCGGGTCGGCGTCTTCGGCCAGCGAGAACTCCAGCGGGGCTTTGTCGCTTTCGCGCGAGACGCCGGCCACGTTGGGACCGTCGGCCTCGCCCACGCGGACCGCTTCGCCCGGTTTGGGCTTGTCGCGAACTTGCGAGTCGTAGGCGCTGGTGTCGGTCCGCTCCTCGGGCCGCTCGCCGCGGCCTTGTCCTTCGCCGAGGCCCATGCCGGCCATCATGTCGTTCATGCCGCCGTTCATTCCCATGCCCATGCCGCCCATGCACGCCTCGCAGCCCATGCCGTTGCAGTTCTTGCAGTTCATCATGTCCTTGGCGTCGGCGATCTGGTCGAGCATCTCATCGAGCGTCTCGAGCTGCCCCAACTCGGCCTGCATGTCCTGCAGTTCCTGCGACAACTGGCCGAGCTGTGACGCGGCGGCCTGATTGTCTCCCTGCTGCACGCACTCTTTGCACTGGCCGAGCTTGTTGGCCATCTGCTGCATGCGGCTCATCTGCTTGTCGCCTTGTTGGAGCTTTTCAAGCTGCTGCTGCAACTGGCCGGCCTGGGCGGTGTCGCCCGCCTTCTCGGCCTGCTTGATCCGCTCCTTGAGCTCCTGCTTGGCCCGCTCATGGGCGTCCACCATGTCCTGAAGCTTCTTCTGCATCTGAGAAAGCTGCTCCATCAGCTCCTTCTTCTCGGCCTCGGTCAGCTCGTCGTTCCTGAGCTTCTCCTGGAGGTTCTTGACCTCGTCCAGGGCCTTCTGGAAATTCCCCTCTTTCATGGCCTGGGCGATCTTGTCGGCTGGGCCGCGATTGAGGTTCTTCATGCCCTTCATTTGCTCGCGCATTTTGTCGGCGCCGCCGAGCGCCTCTTTGCGTTTCTCCAGGTCTTTGGCCAGATCGTTGAGCTTGATCATCGCTTGCTTGCGGTCGGCGTTCTCCTTCTTCGCCATCTCGTCAACCGCTTCTTCGAACTGCTTGAACATGTCGGCGGCGTCCTTGAGGCCTTTCTCGGCCTCGGCCTTCTTCCGCTGCTCGACGATCTTCTTCTTGAGGGCCTCCGTGGCGTTCTTCACCTGCTTCGCATCGGCGACGCTGGCCGCGGCCTGGTTGGGGTCGGACACCGCGTTCGGCAGCACCGTCAACGCGAACACGACCACCGCCGCCACGAGCGGCAGCGCGGCCCGCCAGTTGAATGAGAAGCCGAATCGCTCGGTGACCTCGATGCGGCTGACGCGCTTCACGGCGTCTTCAATCAGGGCGTGGCCCGCTTCCGATTCCAACTCTTCCGGGTGCAGCGCGAAACTGCTGGCCACCCGTTCTTTGAGTCCAAAGCGGCGATCGATCTCCATCGCCGCCTCCAGCGCGCTCCGCCGGATGAGCCACGTGATGACGACGGCGGACAACAGCCCAACGCCTACCGCCCCGCCGATCCAGCCCCACATCCACATCGGGTAGTCGAGCCGATCGATCGGCCAGATCTTGGGAATCGCGATCGCCACGGCGGCGATCAAGAGGCACACGAACAGCGACCACGTGACGACCGCCCCGAACTGCTGCATAATGAGTCGTCGTCGAGCGCGGGAGACTTGCTTTTTGAGTTCTTCCATCGGTGCGCTCCTCGTGAAGAGAGGGGACCGCCCGGGATCGGGCGATGCGGCGGGGCCGGCCTCACCCCGAACCGCTCCAAGTAGCTATTCGTCGGCGCTCAACCGATATTATCGGATATCGCTGCAAAAGGAACTACCCCAGTGAGGGGTTTACGAAAAAATTAGTAGTCGCCGCTCTTTCGGGGGTTAAGCTGTGACGGCGGCCGCGGTTCTGGAAGCCCGATGCGTAAGCGAGGGGGAGTTCGTAATGTTCCCTCGCTTACGCTTCGGGCTACCATCAACGCCAATCTCGACACGCTACAATAAGCTATCATGACCACCGTCTCGAAGACGCAATCCGCCAAGCTGCCGACGCTCGACGAGCATCCCGGCGCCGACGTGGTGATCTACGACGGCCATTGCCGGTTTTGCACCAGTCAAGTGCGGAAATTGGCCCGCTGGGACGGCCGCAATCGCCTGGTGTTCGTCTCGCTGCACGACGCGCGGGTCGCGGAGCGTTATCCCGACCTGACGCACGAGCAGATGATGGAGCAGATGTACGTGGTGACGCCCGACGGCCGTCGCTACGGCGGCGCCGCCGCCTTCCGCTACCTCACCCGCCGGCTGCCGAAATTTTGGCCCCTCGCGCCGCTACTGCACATTCCCCTGAGCCTCCCGCTCTGGCAATGGACCTACCGCCAGGTCGCCAGGCGCCGCTACCGCTGGGGC